>CALBSU010000455.1 GCA_937967285.1 uncultured Acidobacteriota bacterium | reverse complement strand
AAACGGCGCCCGAAGACGCCGTCATCTTATTTCCAGAAAAGCGGAGCGCGCGCGCTCCGCACTCCAGGATCAGATTCTCGTGTCAGCCGGCGTGGAATAGACGCCGTAGGTGCGGACCGGCTCGAACTCCGGCCACTTTTCGTCCATCGTTTCAGTGAAATGCTCGTCCTGCTGGACTGCTTCGATGGCTTCGATCCATACGCGGTCCATCTGCTCCGGCTCGACGCCAAGTCGGCGACAAGCCTCCAGGTGGCGGACCACTACTTTCTCTACCTTCTTGCGCGTCTCTTCAGGCAGTTCATTCACCCGCTTCTGAATATCGGCTGCAATCTTTGTCATTGCTCCTCCTCCTTCTCTTTCTCAACTTCACCCGCCGTGACACCGGTCTCTGTCCCATCCATCTCTCTATACGCCAATGTTCGTACGGTTACCAGCCTGATTTTTTCGTGTGCGCAGTTTGATTATAAGCTCAACTAATAGGTTGCCCCGGCAACATTAACTTTCGATAAGACTTGCCCCATCTCGATCGAAAGTGCCGCGGCATTAATCGTCGCGGCCACACGGACGGCATCGTGGACCTGATCCTCTGTCAATCCGCCGTCGACGACCACCTTCTCGTGCGAACGGATGCACATCTCGCAGCCGTTGATCGCACTGACCGCCAGGCAGAAGAGCTCGAAATCGACCTTGCTCCCGAGCGGTTTGGCGATCCAGTTCATCCTCAGTCGAGCCGGCTTGCTGCCGTAGCTCTCTTTCCCGACCATATGACGGAAACGATAGTAAACATTATTCATTCCCATCAGGGCCGCCGCCGCCCGCGCATCCTCGATCACTCCGGCCTCGACCTTTCCCTGCGCATCTGTTAAGACGGCCTGCGAGAGTTCCTGGTTTCGGGAAGCTATCGCGGAAGCCACGGCCGTCCCCCAGAGCTGCTCCGGCGTCAGCGCCGTCGTCTGAAAGACCGTCTGCAGGTTGAGCCTGATGTCCTTCGCCGCCTCGGGCAGCGCCTCACGGATCTTTTCGATCTCAATCATTAATTGATCTCCCTCTGGATTAAAAAAGTTGTAACTGCTCATCCCGATGATGAAAATTTTTGACGCCAAGGCGCCAAGGTTGCCAAGTTTTTTTGAGGTAATGAAACAATGGATCTATCCAATGTTCGAGCGGCGTGATGGATGAATCAGACGCAATCCCATCATTACTCGCTACTTGGCTGCCTTGGCGCCTTGGCGTCTAATAAATTCTCATCACGCCGATTTACCCAGCGTCTTCTCGCCCTTCTCCCAGTTGCACGGGCAGAGCTCGTCCGTCTGCAGCGCATCCAGCACCCGCAGCGTTTCATCGACGTTGCGACCGACCGACAGATCGTTCACCGACACCCAGCGGATGATCCCGTCCGGATCCACGATGAACGTCGCCCGCAGCGCCACGCCTGCCTGCTTGTGCAGAATCCCCAGCGCCTGCGACAGCTCCCGCTTCGTGTCCGCCATCATCGGATACGGCAGATCCCGCAGATCATCGTGATTGTTCCTCCACGCCAGATGAACGAAATGCGTGTCCGTGCTCACCCCCAGCACCTGCGCATCACGGTCCGAAAAGTCCCTGTTCCGCTTCCCGAACTCCGCTATCTCCGTCGGACAGATGAACGTGAAATCCATCGGCCAGAAGAAGACCACCTGCCACTTCCCCTTGTACGTATCATTATTAATGTCGGCGAACTCTTTGCCCTTCTCCAGACTCACCACCGACGTTAAATTGAACTCCGGAAACCTGTCTCCTACTGTCAGCATTTCTCTTTTTCTCCTTTTTGAAAACTATCTAATTTTAGAATCAGTCTAAACCTTAAGCAAAAAAATTTTGCCGCCGCTCCGGCGACAAATTTCAGACGATCTGGCAGTCGCTGCAGACTCCGCGCAGAGTCACTTCCAGGTGTTCGACAGTCTTCCCTTCGTCAAGATGTCCGAGATCCAGACCGTCAAACAGCTTCCCCTCCACATCCTCCACCCGTCCGCAGACCCGGCAGATAAAGTGATGATGGTCCGAAGTGTTCGGATCGAACCGGGTCACCCCTGCCTCGAAGACCTCCCGGATCAACCCGGCCTGCTTCAACCAATTGAGCGTGTTGTAGACCGTCGCGCGAGTGGTCAGCGGAAACTTCTCATTGACCGCCGTCAAAACCTCTTCGGCCGTCGGATGATTTGTCGCCGCCTGCAGATAATCGACGATCGACCGGCGCTGCGGAGTCATCTTCAACCCGCCCGCCTCGACCATCGCCTCCACTCTTCTCTGCTCCAGTCTCGCCATCGCTGCTTAGACTAAGTCTAAATTGAGATATTGTCAAGAGCTTTTTTACCTGGGAGCGCCGAGCCCCAGCTCGGCGTGCTTTATTAATCGATTACCGGTCTACAACGCGTGCCGAGCTGGGGCTCGGCGCTCCCATCGGCGCTACCTGCTACAGCCTCCCCGCCACATCCCGCGCGAAGTAGGTCAGGATCAGATCCGCGCCGGCGCGTTTGATCGAGATCAGCGATTCCATCATGACCCGCTCCTCGTCGATCCAGCCAAGTCTCCCGGCCGCCTTGATCTGAGCGTACTCGCCCGAGACCTGATAGGCCGCCAGCGGCAGATTGAAGTTCTCGCGTACGGCGCTTATCACATCCAGATACGGCAGCGCCGGCTTGACCATGAGCATGTCGGCACCCTGTTCGATGTCGAGTTCGGCTTCGCGCAGCGCTTCGCGGATGTTCGGCGGGTCCATCTGGTAGCTTCTGCGGTCGCCGAACTGAGGCGCGCTGTCGGCGGCTTCCCTGAATGGCCCGTAATATGCCGAGGCGTACTTTACCGCGTATGAAAGAATCGGGATGTTCGTCATCCCGGCGCCGTCGAGCCCCTCGCGGATGGAGGCGATCATGCCGTCCATCATTCCCGACGGAGCGATGATGTCTGCGCCCGCCCGCGCCTGGCTGACGGCGGTCTTCGCCAGCAGTTCGAGCGTCGCGTCGTTGTCGACATCCCCGTCGCTGATCGGACCGCAGTGGCCGTGCGAGGTGTATTCGCAGAGACAGGTGTCGGCCATGACCACCAGATCCTTCACCTCGCGCTTGACGGCGCGGATCGCCCGCTGAGTGATCCCGTCCTCGGCCCAGGCCTGGCTGCCTTCCGCGTCCTTGGTCTCGGGCAGGCCGAAGACGATGATCGAGCGGATGCCGTCATGCCGCGTCGCCTCTGCTTCCTTCACCAGTTCGTCGATCGAGAGATTGAAGACTCCGGGCATCGAGCTGATCTCGCGCCGGACGCCCTCTCCGGGACAGACGAAGAGCGGGTAGATCAGATCGGCCGGATCGAGCCTTGTTTCGCGGACCATCTCTCGAATGGCCGCCGATCTCCTCAGCCTGCGGGGTCTTTGGATTAGTATTTCCATAATCATCAAATATCGCTCGATTAAAAATTTTACTGTTTAATCTCTTGATTGCGTTCATGGATCAATTCATTAATGTATCTTGCTGTCTCACACGATGAATCATCCCAAGAAAAGGCTTTAGCCCTCGAAATAGCTTTCTGGCTTAATTCATCTCTCAATTCTGAATCTTCCATTAGCCATCTCATATTCTTTCGAATATCCATAGTATCTGTTGGATCAAAGTATATTACTGCGTCCTGCAAAATCTCAACCAGAGATGGAATTCTCGATACCACCATCGGCTTCCCAAGAGATAATGATTCCAAGATGGCTAAAGGACAATTTTCCACTAAAGAAGGATAAACTACCGCACAAGAACCTTTTAAAATAGAAAGAACTTCCTTACGTGATGCCCCAGAAACAATTTTAACCCTCGACGACAGATCTCGATCAGAGCAAACCATATTTTGTATAACCTTGCTGTAGTTCTTATCATATGGATTGCCGACGAGAACCAGATATAGATCATCATTTTCAGCCGCAAGAAACCTGAATGCCTCAATTAACCTTATAATGTTTTTGTATGAGTAAAAGTGGGATGCATACA
>CALBSU010000454.1 GCA_937967285.1 uncultured Acidobacteriota bacterium | reverse complement strand
CGGTCGAGGTTCAGCTCATCAACATGAATCCGATCTGGCAGGCCAGACAGTATTCGAACATTTTTCTGCTCAAAGCCAATCAGGGTTTCATGAGCGCCGAGATCGGCGTCTGGCAGGCGATCGTGCGCAGCGCCATGGCCCGGAACGACTCGGCCGACAAGCAGATCATTCAGGAGTACGCCGTCTCAGAGGACTTCAACGAAGTGCTGATCGAGATGGATTCGTATGTCGCCAGCCTCTCTCCCTCGGCCGGCGGCCACATCCACAATCTGGACGAGAGCTTCGATCGCGTCAATGCGACATACTTCGGCGGGGGGATGCCCAAGCCCGCGATCGTCTGGAACCGGACTCCGACATTGCGCAAATTCGGGCACTATCAGCCCAGCCGGGACACCGTCATGATCTCGATCACTCTTGACGATGCATCGGTTCCGGCTTTCGTGGTCGATTACGTGCTCTACCACGAACTGCTGCACAAGAAACACGGAGCCATGATCGTCAACGGTCGCCGGCTGGCGCACAGTCCGGCTTTTCGCGCCGAGGAGCGGCTCTTCTCCGATTACCAGCGCGCCAACGACCTGATCAACGAACTGGCCCGCAGGCATCGCGGTCTGTGATCAATTCCACTCAGGAGCCTTAAATGAAAAGACGTGATCTGATACTCATCTTCGCGGCAATCGCACTTCTATTCGGGGCGGGTCATTCCCAGGAACCGCAGAGCCTCCCAAAAGCATTCATCGACGGCATCGGCCCCGGCTGGCGCGCGCTGACCGAATCCGACTTCGCCAACGTCAACTGTTATGAAGATACCTGGAGCTGGAAGGACGGCACGCTCTACTGCACCGGCAAGCCGATCGGTGTCATGCGCACGCGCCGGAAGTTCACCAACTTCGAACTCGTACTCGAATGGCGTCATATGCGCTCGGCGGGGAACTCCGGCGTCTTTGCCTGGGTGCCCGACGAGGCGCTGACCGATCTCAAACCCGATACGCTCCCGAAATACGGCATCGAGGTTCAGGCGCTCGATCACGGTTACAAGGAACAGTACGAGAAGAACTCGAACCGCAAGGGCGACTGGTTCACCACCAACGGAGACATCTTCGCCGTCGGCAACTCGAAGCTCAGTCCGTTCCCCCCGCTCTCTCCCAACGGCTCGCGCAGCTTCCCGCGCAAGAACCTCAGCAAGGGCGTCGGCCAGTGGAATCATTATTACGTCCGCGCCATCAACGGCGAGATCCGGCTGTGGGTCAACGGCGAGGAGGTCTCGGGAGGCAACAACGCCGATCCCCGCACCGGCTACCTCTGCATGGAGTCCGAAGGCTCGCCGATAGAATTCCGGAATATCAGGATCAGGGAATTACCCTAATCAGTAGAAAGTAAAAAGTAGAAGGTAGAAAGAGATCGGCGTGGGGCGTGTTAAAAATGGAACTCCGCCTCCCGAATCACGTTTCACTTTCTACTTTCTACTTTCTACTTTCTACTTTCTACTTTCTACTGAGGTAGATAATCCTGTCATTGAAATGCAGGTGTTCGAGGCTTGGCGGGGGGAGCACGATCGGAGGTCCCTGGATGATGACCGGTTTGATTTCGGGCGGGGCATCATCGTCGCCATGCTTGCGGGCGAGAGCATATTCCGCCTCTTTGATGACCCACTTCGAGTCCTTCGCGTTCTGTGACCAGAAGAGGAGGAAGAGGTCGCACTTGTCGATGTTCTCGTAGAGTTTCTTTTCCCACCGGTCGCCCGGGTCGAGGCTGAGCAGATCCTGAAAATATTTTATTCCGAGGGTTTCGAGCATCTGGACGCGTTCGAGGACTTCGCTTCTGTCGGCAGAGGCGTATGAGATGAAGACGTAGGAATAGCGTTTGGCGTCGATGCCTGTCAGTTCGTTTTCCGGTATTGCGGATGCCGCGTCACTGACTTTGATGATGAACGAGATGTGACCGATCGGGACCGAGTCGCGGCTGACGGTGACTTTTCCGGCCGCGTTGCCCGGTTTGCAGTCGGGCGGGACATCGACTGCGAACTGGACAGATTCGGGGTATCCGTTCCACGTCAGTTTCTGGACCGGTTCGTCGATCCGCCAGTTTGCGATGTGCAGATCGAACATCAGTTCGCTGCCGCGAGGGATCTTCGATGCGAGTGTCTTCACAGCTCTCCGGCGCGCCTCTTCATCGAATTCGCGAGCGAGCCGTTCGGTCTCGTCTGCCTGCTCCCTGAGGTGCGCGAAGATCTGAATCATGATGGTCGCGGCGGGAACGGTCGATGGCGGAGCGAAGACGGAGCATTCGACCAGGTCCTGATCTGAGCTCTGCGGTTGCTCGGGGACGCCGGCGAGGGTCG
>CALBSU010000453.1 GCA_937967285.1 uncultured Acidobacteriota bacterium | reverse complement strand
ATTTTCAGTCCGAGCTGACCTCGATCCCCGGAGTCGGCGAGATCCTGAAGGAGCGCCTGCTCCGCAACTTCGGCAGCCTGACGCGCGTCTCGAAAGCATCGGTGGCAGAGTTGCGCCCTTTCGTCGGTCAGAAGCAGGCCGAACGGATCGTCGAATTTTTCCGGGAGAGGATGACCGCGCCGGATCAGGACGACGATCCGGAATAAGAGGTCGAATTCAGGCGAAGAGCCATTCTCATTTTCTCGATGCTGCCGAGTATTGTTGATAAGAGAACTGCGATTCTCACAGTTATTCATCAGCGGCGCCTGACGAACAGCACAGCTGCCAGCGCCAGGAACGGGATCACGGCGAGCGTCCAGCCCAGTGTGGAATCGAGTGACCATGACTTGATGATCCCAGGCATGACTCCAAGGTAATAGAACACATAGGCCGCGACCGCAGCCGCTCTGAGACGCGTGCGTTGAGAGACCGCGGCCATGCCCAGACCGGCGAAGACCGCCACCGAGATGACGGAGCCGGCGGCCATCACGCCGTATACCATGCCCGCGTGGGCAAGCGGATTCACCGGTGGGACAGCAGTGCCCTGGAACAAAACCTGCTCGGCCGTGCAGAGATTCAGCAGATCCAAAAGGAAGTAGGCGGCCACGAAGCCCGGAAACGCGCAGGCCAGCGTTCGAATCACGGGATGGCCGATGAGCTCTTTCTCACCATTCTCCGGCCGCAGCCTGACGCAGGGCGCCACGCAGGCATCGCACGTCATGCACTTCTCCGGGCGGTTGAGATCGAGGGCGAGCTGGCCGTAGAGCACTTCGACGGGCCTGATCGGGCAGACGCCCACGCACCACCCGCTCAGCGAGTAATAGGCCAGGCCGGCGCCCAGTGCTAGTAATGTGACAGCAGCGGCAACCGCGAAGACCGCCGACCCGTTTGTGTTGAAGATCAGGTGCCGCGATGGAATCCCAATGAACATCACTATCCAACCCGCCAGTTGCAACCGGCGGCTGGCGTCGGGCGAGAGTCGCGTCCCTCTTCGCCAGCCGAAACGCCGCGCCAGGTTCTGCACTGATGAGACCGGGCAAAGGCTTACCCAGGCATTCGGGGCCACCAGCAAGACCATCGGCGCGATCGGAACAAACAGAAACCAGAGCAGGCGCAATCCAAATTCCGGCCGGAGCGCCAGCGTTGGCAAAAGAGCCAGGTAGATTAGCAGCCCCAGGCCGGCGCCGAACCGCAACAGCCATTGCGTGCCCTCACCGTATGCGCGATCAATCAGTCGTCGTCCTTTAATCTCTTCCATAATGAACTTTGACGGCAAAGAGGCTTTGCCGGTCGATAAATTTACCCGGAGCACCGTAGAAATTTTATCCTTTTGACACTATCACTTGCCTCGCTGTTACAGCCAATAATGAAACGGCACCATTTTTCTGATGGATTCGTATTGCGGCCGGCCGGCTGGTCGATCAGCATCATTACAGTGACGCGGAACGCGATCTCATCAGAAAAATGATGTCCTTCGATCATTGCCGCGCAGGCCATGAAAAGGGGATACACGAGTTATTTATCCATCTTTCTGTCCGGAGGAACAATATGAGTGACAAGGATTCGAAGTCCAGAACAACCCGTAGAGAGTTTATCGAGCTGGCGCTAACGACGACGGCCGTCGGCCTGACGCAGGGCGGCCGGGCTGAGGCGGCTACACCTCCGGCGAGCCGGCCCGAAGGACGAGCTCACTACAGGATATTTTCGCCGGGGCGCATCGGCAAGATGAAATTGAAGAACCGCTTCGTGCGCTCTGCCGCGTTTGAAGGGGCGGGCGCGATCACCGGGGAAGTCACCGAAGACATGCTGCGTTTTCATCGTGGTTACGCCGAAGGCGGCGTGGCCCTCACGCTGACCGGTTACATGGCGGTGATGGAGTACGGCAAGAAGATCAGTCACGTGTGCGCGTATGACGACCGCTTTATTCCCGGGCTGACGCGACTGGCCGAGGCGGTGCATGGCGTAGGGAATGGCTGCAAGATCGGCGCTGAGATCGGGCACGATGGCAGCTCATCGGGCGCGCCGCGCGAAGGCAACACTTATCAGCCCTCGATGTTCAGTCCGACCGGCGTGAATTGGCCCAACCGGATCAGTCCGTCGGGCATCGACTGGCGCGGTCAGTCCGCGGGCCACATGCTGACCGTGGCCGAGATCGAACGCTTCTGCGAGGACATGGGGCAGGCCACGCGCCGTTTGCGCGAGGCGGGATTCGATTGCGTCGAAATTCACGGAGCGCATCATTACCTGGTCAATACGTTCCTTTCGCCCTACACCAACCGGCGCACCGACAGGTATGGCGGCTCGCTCAAAAACCGGGTGCGGATCGTTGCCGAGATGGTCCAGCGCATGCGCCATTATGCGGGTCGCGATTTCCCGATCCTGATCAAGCTCAACTGCGACGATGGCTCGGTGGACAACGGCACGCCGGGTGAGATTGACATTCACAATTTCCCGGCGCTGGTGCGCGAGATCGCCAGGGCGGGCGTGGACGCGATCGACATCAGCGGCAGCGAGAAGCCCG
>CALBSU010000452.1 GCA_937967285.1 uncultured Acidobacteriota bacterium | reverse complement strand
CTTTTCATCTAAAAGATTGAGTTTGTCTTGGATCATGATTTGATTCAGGTGAGCCGGCTCCCGGCCGGCTGGTCGCGTTTGGTGCGCCGGCTTCCGGCCGGCTGGTCACGTTAGGTGCGCCGGCTCCCGGCCGGCTGCTCCTCTGGTACTGTATGAATTCAGAAGATTAAATCCCCGGACGTTATTTGGCAACTTTCCGGACGTGAAACCGGTCGGGACGATCGAATGGCTTTGAGATGACCGCGCGTGGTTGTAGAATTCCAGTGTCCGAACAACGCGGATCCGTCGTGATCCCGGCCCGCATCACAACTCTATAAAACATCGAATCGGGAGGCGTTCAATATGCGTTTGCGTGGTCTGTTGATGCTTTGCATTCCGGTGGCCCTGTTACTGATCGGGGTTAGATTAAACGAAGGCATGGCGGTTGCGTCGGGTAATGCCACGCCTACATTCAGCAAGGATGTTGCGCCGATCTTCGCGAAGAACTGCATGAGCTGCCATCGACCGGGAGAGATCGCCCCGATGTCGCTGATGACATACAAGGAAGTTCGCCCCTGGGCGAAGTCCATTCGCGAGAAGGTTGCCGGCAGGGAGATGCCGCCCTGGCACGCCGATCCCGGTTACGGGCAGTGGGAGAACGATCGCAGAATGAGCGCCCGGGAAGTCGAGACGATCCTCGCCTGGGTCGATGCCGGAGCTCCCGAGGGCGATCCGAAGGATCTTCCGAAACCGCCGAAATTCACGACCGGCTGGCAGATCGGCCAGCCTGATGTCGTCTTCCAGATGCCTGAAGAGTTTACGGTGCCGGCCGAAGGCGCTGTCGCCTACCAGTACTTCACTGTTCCCAGCAACTTCACCGAGGACAAGTATGTCGTCGCGATGGAGGCGAGGGCCGGAGCTCTCGATGTCGTCCATCATATCGTCGTCTATGTTCGCGAGCCGGGCGGATCGACCGCGCAGCGCGGAGACATCGGCGCGGGACTGCTCGGAGCTCTCTCGCCGGGGATGACTCCGTTCATCGCGCAGCCGAACACCGCCAAACTGATCAAGGCGGGATCGAACATCGTCTTCCAGATGCACTATACGCCGAGCGGCAAGGAGACGCGCGACAGGTCGATGGTCGGTCTCAAGTTCGCCAGCAAGCCGGTCGACCATGTGATAACGACCACGGCCGCATGGGACGCCCGGTTCACGATCCCTCCGGGAGCGCAGAATCACGAAGTCAGGGCATCCTGGGTAGCGGATAACGACATTCTGATCTGGAGCTTCATGCCGCACATGCATCTGCGTGGCAAGGACTACCTTTATCGCGCCATCTATCCGGACGGCAAATCCGAGATCCTGCTTTCGGTGCCGAGATACGATTTCGGGTGGCAGGTCTACTACTATCCGAAGAAACCGGTTCCCATACCGAAGGGAACGAAGATCGAGACCGTCGCGCATTACGACAACTCCTCCCGTAATCCGCAGAATCCCGATCCTGGGAAGGCCGTGGGGTTCGGCGAACAGACCTGGGAAGAGATGATGAACGGTTTCTTCGATTACACGATCGTCAGGAAAGGCAATGCCGGAGCCGGCGGCTCCACGAGGTAGCACGGATTAAAGAACGGAGATAAAAGATGAATCGAAAGCAGATTCTGATGGCCGGCCTGGTGGCGGCGGCCCTCGTCACGGGGCTCTATGCGCAGAGCGGATACAAGAAGCCGTCGAAGGCGGTGACTGACGTCCTCAATGCGCCAGCATCGCCGATGGTCTCGCTCAGTCCGACTCGGGACAGGATGCTGATGATGAAGACGGAGCGCTATCCGTCGATCGCCGAACTCTCCGAGCCGATGCTCAGGCTGGCCGGATACCGCATCAATCCGAAGACCAACTCACCGCACAGGGCGATGCGGATCACCGGGCTGACGCTCAAGTCGATCGCCGACGGCAGGGAGACGCCGGTTCAGACGCCTGCCGGCGCGAAGCTGGCGATGCCGTCCTGGGCTCCGGACGGGAAGCACTTCGCCGTGCTCAATGTCGCTGAGACGGGAGTCGAACTGTGGATCGGCGAAGCCGCGACCGGCAGAATGCGCCGGATGCAGGGTGTGGTCGTCAATTCGGCATTCGGAGAGGCTATGCAGTGG
Source organism: uncultured Acidobacteriota bacterium (assembly GCA_937967285.1). GTDB lineage: Bacteria > Acidobacteriota > Blastocatellia > RBC074 > RBC074 > JADJXM01. Next base: position 2,524 of record CALBSU010000452.1, on the reverse strand, counting down.
ATGCCCGACAGCCGGACAATCCTCTGCCAGACGATCGTCGCCGGTCGAGGGCCGGTGCCCGCCGAACCGACGGTTCCGGCCGGACCGAATATCCAGGAGAATTACGGCAAGGCCACGCCTGCCATGACCTACCAGGATCTGCTCAAGAATCCATACGATGAGACTCTCTTCGATTACTTCGCGACCTCGCAGCTGGCGTTCGTCAACACTGCGACCGGTCGCCTGACGCGTCTCGGCAAACAGGGGATCTTCTCCTCTGTCGATGTTGCGCCGGACGGCAATCACCTGCTGGTGACAAGTCTGCATCGCCCGTATTCATACCTCCACACGGCCGGATCATTCCCGCGTGAGATCGAGGTCTGGGACCGGTCGGGCCGGCTGGTCCACAAGGTCGCCAGCCTGCCGCTGCAGGACCAGATCCCGATCGAGGGAGTTCCGACCGGTCCGCGCGGCGTCAACTGGCGTCCGACTGCGCCGGCGACGCTCGTCTGGGTCGAGGCTCTCGACGGAGGCGACACCAGAAAGAAGGCCACGCTTCGCGACCGCGTGGTCATGCTTCCGGCGCCATTCAAGAGCAGCCCGGTCGAACTCTACAAGACCGAACAGCGATATCAGGGGATCGTCTGGGGCGAGAAGGACGGGATGGTCATGATTCGCGATTTCGACCGCAATCGTCGCTGGAGCCGTACCTTCATGCTCAACGCCGACGACCGGTCTGCGCAGGCGAAGCTCGTCTGGAGCCTCTCGATCCAGGATCGGTACAAAAACCCCGGTTCGCCCGAGATGAAGCGGCTGCCCAACGGGCAGATGGTCATTCATCAGCATGGCGATGAGATCTTCCTGACAGGGCAGGGAGCCTCGCCGACCGGCGACCGGCCCTTCCTCGACAGATACAATCTCAAGACCGGCAAAACCGAACGGATCTTCAGGTCGGATGAATCGAGTTATGAGCGGTTCGTCGATCTACTGGCCGACGACGGATCGCGTTTCATCACCAGTTACGAGACCCAGACCACGCCGCCCAACTTCTATATCCGTTCGGCGGGCAGCGATGCCAGGCAGGCGCTGACCGAGTTCAAGGACCCGACGCCGCAGATCCGCGGGATCAGGAAACAACTGGTCAAGTACAAGCGGAAGGACGGCGTCGATCTCTCGTTCACGCTCTATCTGCCTCCGGGTTATCGCGAGGGAACTCCGCTGCCGACGGTCGTCTGGGCCTACCCCAGAGAGTTCGGCGACGCATCGGTGGCCGGCCAGGTCTCGGGCTCGACCAATCGCTTCACCACGATCGGGGGCACTTCGCACCTCTTCTTCCTGCTCGAGGGGTACGCCATCCTCGATGACGCCACCATGCCCGTGATCGGCGATCCCGAGACGATGAACAATACCTACGTCGAACAGATCGTCGCCAGCGCGCAGGCCGCCATCGACAAAGCGGTCGAGATGGGCGTTACGGACCGGAGCCGTGTCGGCGTCGGAGGCCATTCGTACGGCGCGTTCATGACTGCCAACCTGCTGGCGCATTCCGATCTCTTCAAGGCCGGTATCGCCCGCAGCGGCGCATACAACCGGACGCTGACTCCCTTCGGATTCCAGTCCGAAAGACGGACTTTCTGGGAGGCCCCGGAGATGTACTTCAAGGTCTCGCCGTTTATGTACGCCCACCGGATCAAGGAGCCGATCCTTCTGATCCACGGTGAAGCGGACAACAACACCGGTACTCATCCGATCCAGAGCGACCGCATGTACCAGGCCATCAAGGGCAACGGCGGCAATGTCCGCTACGTTACGCTGCCGCATGAATCACACGGTTACTCGGCGCGTGAATCGGTCGAGCACACGCTCTGGGAGATGATCGGGTGGTTCGACAGATACGTTAAAGAGCAGCAGCCGACCGCTTCGAGATGAGGCTGGCTGACGATCGACTCAGGCGGCGCCTTCGGGCGCCGCTCGCTTTTTCAGGCCGCGTTTCTGCCTTTCAGCGCCGAACTCAGCGTCTCGAACAGCTTTTCAGAGGTGACAGGCTTGAGCAGGAATGTGTCGATGCCCGCCTGCCTTGCACGGATGACAAGGTCGGTCGAGGCAATTGCGCAGGTGGCTATGATGGATGTCGACGGAAACTGAGATCTGATTTCGCGGATTACCTTCAACGACTGATCCTCGGGGAGATCGATGTCGATCAGCACCAGCGGTACGCCCGGAGTCTGAGATAGCAGTTCAACCGCTTCATCGGCGTGTCTGGCCCTCAGCGCTTTATAGCCGTTCGATTCGAGCAGATGGGCGAAGACCTCGCAGGTGTACTCCTCGTCGTCGACTACCAGGATTGTTTCGCCATTGCCCTGTCTGACGATCTTCGATGAGGCCGGCGCCGAATCTGAGACGATCATTCTTTTCGCCGGCAGGAAGATCTGGAATGTCGTTCCGACGCCTACCTCGCTCTCGACTTCGATGTATCCGCCGTGTCCCTTGACGATCCCAAGTACGATCGACATCCCGAGACCCGAGCCGTGTCCCGATCCCTTGG
>CALBSU010000451.1 GCA_937967285.1 uncultured Acidobacteriota bacterium | reverse complement strand
CTTTATACTCCCCGAAGTGTTGATAGATATTTCCAAAGGCAGTGAAAGACAGATGCAATTCCTCGATACCTCGCTGGTTTCCCGAATCATAAAACCCGTCATTTTATGTCTGTTGATTCCGATGTTTTACGCCTGTTCGAGTGAGCCGGCTGCCCCGAGCGGATACAGTTATGCGCCGCCGGTTCCCGCTCCAACGCCGGTTGACGCTCGGGCTGAGAACTTCAGCGTGACGCTGCTGGACGGCGGCGGAGCCAAACTGAGCGATCTGGTAGGTCATGACAAGATCGTCCTGATCAATTTCTGGGCGACCTGGTGCGGCCCGTGCCGGCGCGAGATACCGGATCTGGTCGCGCTGCAGCGCGATTTGAGAAGCAAGGGGATCGAAGTCATCGGATTGACCGTCGAGGATCCGGTGATGGACAGCCAGAAGGTGAGGGAGTTCTCTCAGCGGTTCGGGATCAATTATCGGATCGGTTTTTCGCCGAAAGAGATGTTTATGGCGATCAACGGCGCCGATCCGCGAGGCGTGATTCCTCAGACATTCATCTTCGATCGCAAGGGCCGGCTGGTGGACAGCGCCAGGGGCTTCCGGCGCGATTTCAGGGACTGGGTCCTGGCCGTCATCGAACATGCCGACGGGAAGGGCTGAGCAGTTGCTTTTCGGTGGCGTATGAAAGTCGCTTTCCGGAATTAATGATTTGTGGTATAAAACTTTTTCTTTTCCGAACGGGCCGGCGATACGCGGGCTCCTCCGCCCCCTCAAACCTCATATCCCAAGAGATTAAAGATCTTGTCGGATTCGCACGCGACCCTGGAGGCAGACACCAGATATGTTCAATTTTCAACGCAGGACGATTTTACTTTTCGCAATGACGCTCACGCTGGCGATGGTCCCGGTGGACCGGAGCCGGGCCGATCAGGAGCCGGTCAAGCCGAAGACAGAGGAGCCGCAGCCGATCACCAACAGGACGGCGGTCGAGAAGACGATCGAGTCGAAACCTCTGACCGAAAAACAGTTCGGGAATTTCCGGTTTCCGGTCATCAACGACAAGGGCGATATCGTGGTGATGGCCATGTTTCCGAAAGGGAACCAGAAGTTCGGCCAGTCGGTCTTCATCCGCAAGGCTGACGGAACCTGGGAGGTGTTACGGGAAGGGATCAAGGCCGTCAACCTCGATGAGCCGGTTCATTCTTTCAGCGCGCCGGCATTCAACAATCTCGGCGAGCTGACATTCATCGCCAACTACGGCGAGGGGACGGATGCGGGGGCCAGCCCGATCGATCCGAATGATCCGATCGCCAGGTCGCCCGTCGCCAAAAAACAGGGGCTCTTCATCAAGAAGGCGGACGGGCTGCACAATATCCTCAAGTTCGGCGACGAAGTTCCCGCCATGCCGTCCTATTTTTCAGGGATCAGCAATCCCTCGACCAGCGATAAGGGGACGACGGCATTTATCGGCACCTACACCGATCCGGACGGGCGCGGACTCTTCCTCCATGAAGCGGGCAAGCTCAAGCTGGTGGCGCGGAGCGGGCAGAAGATTTCGCGGACTGACGAATCGACCTTCTCCGAGCACTACTATCCGACCCAGGTCAATGTTCGCAACGAGGTGGCATTCCTGGCGCGCGTCGGCGACAAGAGCGGCATCTTCATCGCCCGGCCGTCAGGTATCGAGAAGCTCGCATTCATCGGCGAGCCGTCGCCGATCAAGGGCGCCAATTATCTCGGGTTCGGGAACCGGACGCCCTCTCTCAACAGCAAGGGCGAGGTTGCATTTGCCGCATTTTATGACGGCCCGGACGCCGGGCGCGGCCTCTTCGTCAAGGGCGAGGGCCCGGTCAAGGTGATCGCCAAAAGCGGCGATCAGATTACCGGAACCACCTACAATTTCACCGACTTCGCCTCGCCGGCCATCAATTCGCGCGGAGATATCGCTTTCATCGGCAATTTCGGCGGCCGCAACCGCGGAATCTTCATCAAGACGGCCAAGGGGATCATTCCGATTGCCATGGCGGATCAGCGGATACCCGGCGGCACGAAGGATGACGTCTTCAATAATTTCACTCCGCCGTCGATCAACGACCGGGGTGAGGTGGTCTTCTACGGCCAGTGGAGGACGCCCGCGACCGGAGTCGATATCGGCATCTTCCATTACGATGAAAAGGGCGTTCTGAAGATCCTGGTCAAGCGCGGGGATCAGATGCCTGAGGGTAAATAACCGGCGTTCTTCAGAAACCTCTGCATCTTGTTTAGACGCCTCGTTATGAGTACAATATGTGCTTATTGAACGGGGCGTAAACATTTTCACTTCGAACACTGCCCACCTTCCGCCATCCAGGCGGTCGGACCGTTTATCGACCGGCGACGGTTATCATGAACACAAACGTATGAAGGGACGAGAAGGACTTCGATCAGATGGATAATCAGGAGAAATTTGCCGTCGATATTGAAGACGAGATGAGGCGCAGTTATCTGGACTACGCCATGTCGGTGATCATCGGCCGGGCGCTTCCGGACGTGCGGGACGGGCTGAAGCCGGTTCACCGCCGGATCCTCTACTCGATGAACGAGAAGGGGCTGGTTCCGGGCAAGCCCTACAAGAAATCGGCCAACGTGGTCGGCGACGTGCTCGGCGCGTATCATCCGCATGGCGATTCGGCGGTCTACGATTCGATGGTCCGCATGGCGCAGGACTTTTCGATGCGCTATCCGCTGATCGACGGCCAGGGCAACTGGGGGAGCATCGACGGCGATTCGGCCGCCGCCTACCGTTACACGGAAGCCCGACTGACGCGGATTGCGACCGAGATGCTCGAGGATATCGAGAAGGAGACGGTCAAGTTCGTTCCGAACTACGACGAGTCCCGTCAGGAGCCGACCGTCCTGCCGACCAGGATCCCGAACCTGCTGATCAACGGATCGGACGGAATCGCGGTCGGAATGGCGACGAAGATCCCGCCCCACAACCTCGGAGAGATAATCGAGGCGACGATCCATCTGCTGCAGCATCCGACGGCGAAGACCTCGGATCTGATGAAGATGGTTCCGGGGCCGGACTTTCCGACCGGCGGTTTCATATACGGGCGCGAGGGGATCAAGCAGGCGTACGAGACCGGCCGCGGAGTGATGCAGTTGCGGGCGAGGGCGGCGATCGACAAGATCGGTCGCGGAACGCAGGAGCGGGATGCGATCGTCATCACTGAGATCCCGTTCCAGGTCAACAAGTCGAAGCTGATCGAACAGATCGCCGATCTGGTCAACGACAAGCGGGTCGAGGGGATTTCGGAGATCCGCGACGAGACCGATCGCGAGAGCTCGGCGCAGAAGAAGGTCCGGATCGTGATCGAGCTCAAGCGCGATGCGGTCGCGCAGATCATTCTCAACAAGCTCTACAAGATGACGCAGATGCAGATCTCGTTCGGCGTCATCAATCTCTCGATCGTCAACGGACAGCCGAAGATCCTGACGCTGGTCGAGACGCTCAATGAGTTCGTCTCGTTCCGCCGCGAGGTCGTCCGCAACCGGACGATGTACGAGCTGAAGAAGGCCAAGGCCCGGGCCCATATCCTCGAAGGTCTCAAGAAGGCCATCGACATCATCGACGAGATCATCAAGCTGATCCGCGCCTCGAAGTCGACCGATGAAGCCAAGCAGGGGCTGGTCAGCAAGTTCAAGTTCAGCGAGATCCAGGCGCAGGCCATTCTCGACATGCAGTTGCGCCGGCTGGCGGCCCTCGAACGGCAGAAGATAATCGATGAATACGAGGAGGTGATCAAGCTGATCGCCGAACTCGAGGAGATTCTGGCCAACGAGCGGGCGCTCCGGAACGTGATCATCAAGGAGCTGCGGGCGGTCCAGAAGGACTACAGCGATGAACGGCGGACGCAGATCGTCGACAGCGGCGTCGAGCTGACGCTCGAGGACCTGATCGCCGACGAGGATGTGGTCATCACGCTGACCCATTCCGGCTACGTCAAGCGGACACCGCTGACGACCTACCGTGCGCAGCGCCGCGGCGGGACAGGCCGCAAGGGGATGAGCACCCGCACCGAGGACGTCGTCTCGCATATCTTTATCGCATCGACTCACAGCTACCTGATGGTCTTCACCACGCAGGGCATGGTCTACAAGCTGAAGGTCCACGAGATCCCGGACGCCAGCGCGGCCGGCCGCGGCAAGGCGATCGTCAATCTGATCAACCTGCCGGGCACCGAGAAGATCGCCGGAGTAATACCCGTCAGATCGTTCGACGAGGGACAGTTCGCGGTCATGGTCACCCGGCTGGGCGTGATCAAGAAGACGGAGCTTTCGGCTTTCGCCAACATCCGCTCGAACGGCATCATCGCCATGGGAGTCGACGAGGGCGACGAACTGATGTCGGTCGAGCTGACCGACGGCAGCAAGAAGATCTTCATCGCCACGCAGGACGGCATGGCAATCTGTTTCGAGGAAGGCGAGGTCCGGGACATGGGCCGGCAGGCTCGCGGCGTCCGCGGGATCACTCTCAGGGAGGGGGATTACGTGGTCAGCGTCGTGGCTGTCTCGGGAGATCATCAGATGCTGACCGTGACCAGCAACGGATTCGGCAAACAGACCAAGATCTCGGAGTATCGCGTTCAGTCCCGCGGCGGCAAGGGAGTCATCAATATCAAGACGACCGACAAGAACGGCAAGGTCGTCGCCGTCATGCCGGTGACACGTGACAGTCAGTTGATGATCATCAGCTCGCAGGGCAAACTGATCAGGCTCGAGGCGGACAAGATCCGCGCCACGGGCCGGAGCGCCCAGGGCGTCAAACTGATCGACACCTCGGATGAGGACACCGTGGCCAGCGCCTCGCTCGTCGAACAGACCAACGCCCAGCTCAACGAGGAGGAAACAGAGCTCAAGAAATGATCCGCACTTGGAGATGTTTCCAGTTACGAGCTTCCGGGCTCCGGTTTCTGTCCGGAACTTTCCCGCTGCTGCTTCTGATTCTGATGACTGCTTCGGGTTGTTCGAGGGGGGCGCTGCTCGACCGCGCCCAGGCCGCATGGGACAGCGGCGACTACGAGAAATCCGCGCAGTTCTACGAGGAATTTCTGAAAGAGAATCCGGGGAGCGAGCAGGCGGCGATGGCACGGTACCGCGTAGCCACGATCTGCCAGCGAGATCTCAAGCAATATGATCGGGCGATCCAGCATTTTATCCATGTGATCGAGGATTACCCGAAATCGCCGGACGCCTGGCAGGCCAGAATCCGGCTGTCTGAATGCTACGCCGCCATCGGTAAGAACCGCGAAGCGATCATCGAATACGAGAGCGCGCTCAATATGACACAGGATGCGAAGGAGAAGCGGCGGCTTCGCCTCAACATCGCCGACCTGTATTATGATACGAACGATCTCGGTCAGGCTGTGGCCGAGTACGGCAAGGTGGTGGAGAACGCGCCTTACGATGAATTGACCGAGCGGGCATTCCTTCGGATCGGAGGCATCCGACTGCTCCGCGACGAGTTCGAGGAAGCGATCCCCGCCTACCAGACAGTGGCCGACAAGACGGCCGATAAGACGATCAGGCGCGTCGCTCGCTACGGTCTGACCGATTGTTACGAGCGTACCTTTCAGTATGATCAGGCGGTCAGGATGCTCGAGGGGACGGAACCTGATCCGTCGACTCCGGAATACATAAAGAAGCGTATCGAGAGCATCCGCGAGCATCAACGTAACCGCAACCTGAATCTGCCATCATCTCCCGGATGGCCGGGCAGGCGATAATCCTTAACGCAGACATCAATCCAGGAGCCGAAATGCCGTTTTTCAACAATCGCCGTCCATCCAGGAAGAAACCAGCCGCAAACGGAAAGAACTTCAAACCGCGAAACGGAAACCCGAAGGGCGGCGGCTCTTCAGGCGACAGCAAGGGGCCGAAGTCGAGAAGACCCTCGAAGCCTGTCAAGAAGAGGCCGGCTCCGCGACCGACATATTCGAGCATCGAAAACACCGGGATGGAGGCGCTCTATCTCAAGCAGTTGATCGACAATGAGACCACGGTCGTCATCGTGCTGACCAGCGGCGAAGAGGTCCGCGGCCAGGTGAGATATTACGACAAGGATGTCTTCAGCGTCGGACCGGCCGACGGAGGGCCGAAGATGTTCCTCAGAAAATCCGGCATCCGATATATGTACGAGGTCTGACCTCCGGAAAACTGAAAAACTGAAACCGCCTCCGGGATCCTGATCGATCGGGAACCCGGAGGCGGTTTTTGCTGTCTGTATGACCGAACCTGATGACGGGAAATTCGTATCCGTGAAGAGAAAGCGAGGCATCCGACATGAGATCCGGATCGAGTTCGGGGAAGACCCTCAAGGCAATGCTGCGTTACACCATATTAATAATGATGGCGGCGATCGCGGTTATGCCGGCATCAGCCCAGTCGACCGAGACAAAGGGGCGCGCGGAGCGTCTCGAGTCGGAGTCGATGCGCCTGCTCGATGAGCTGGTGACCGAGGCGGGGGCCATCGAGAATCAGGAGGTACGGGTCAAACTGCTGGTCGAGGCGCTTGAAATCTACTGGGATCGCGACAACACGAAGGCGCGCAATCTGCTCAACGATCTGACCATTCAGATCGTCGCATTGTTGA
>CALBSU010000450.1 GCA_937967285.1 uncultured Acidobacteriota bacterium | reverse complement strand
GCGCAAATAATCGTCCCGGCATGTGCGCTGCTCTGCGCGATTCCCGAGATCAGCCAGGCGCAGACGAAACTGATCATCGCCAGGCATGGGACCGCTGCCTATAATCCTGCCGCCCCTGAGCAGGATCGCAACCCGCCTGATCCGCCGCTCGCTCCGCAGGGCAGGTCGGAGGCTCTGCGACTGGCTGCCCTTGCCAAAGCCGAAGGCATCGATCTGATCGTGCACAGTTCGCTGCTTCGTGCGAGCGAGACCGCACGGATTGTCGGCAATGAACTCAAGCTCACTCCCGTGGTCGTGCCTGACCTGGCGGAGTTAAATCTTGGAGATCTTCTAGGCAAGGACTGGAGCAAGTCGCCCTACCGCGAGCAACTGGCCGAAGTTCTCGGAGATCCCGACAGGAAACGCCCCGGCGGCGAGAGCTTCAATCAACTATCGGACCGCGTCATAAAAGCTCTGGACAGATTGCTCGCGCAGCATAAGAACAGGAAAATACTGCTCATCGCTCATGGAATCACAAATCGCGCTCTCCTCGGCAATTTGCGCGGACAATCGACGGCCGAGGCTTTCGCCCAGCCATCCCAGGCCAATAACGAGGCATATGTCGTGAATTTTTCAGGAAACGGGAAGCCGGGCATCGTCCTCGAACGGTATTAGTCAACTCAAAATCGCTTGCTGTCTTTTATACTTGTATTGTATGTACGAAAGTGCATACAATACAAGCCGTGGGATATGAATGGGATCACAAAAAGGCCGCTGCCAATATGCGGAAGCACGGGGTAGACTTTGCCGATGCCGTGACGGTTTTGGATGATGATCGTGCGCTAACTATTATTGATCCAAACCCTGATGAAGAACGATTTGTGACAATGGGAATGGATGCAGAAGGGCGAATTCTAGTCGCCATATTCACATGGCGTGAAGAGAATATCAGGATCATCTCAGCGCGAAAGGCCACTCAAGGCGAAAGAAATCAATACGAAGAAGGATTATGAAAAAGGAATACGATTTTAGCCGGGGAAAACGTGGGCCAGTGGTTAAGCCTATTGCCGGAAAAACCAGGATCACTATCAGAATTGACGATGAAATTCTACAGTGGTTTAAGGGGCAGGCTAATTTAGCTGATGGTGCCAATTATCAAACGATGATTAATGACGCACTGAAATCATTTATTTCTGAAAAGAGAGAGCCATTGGAAAAGGTTCTTCGGCGTGTCGTGCGTGAAGAACTGAAAAGAATTGCCTGAGAGGTTTTGACGAATTGGTTGCCTAACGAGAACGTTAGGCGAGGAGTTATTGCGCCTCAGTGTCGAATGATTACCTCCTGCTGAAATCGGTCGGAGCTACTTTCCGTTCCAGCGCTTTTTTCACCCAATCGACGTGAGTTGAGACGCGCGTGAAATAATCGAGTGCGCCGTAGGTGCCGGGCCCGCCCGGTCCGGGTTCCCCGGCGGAGCTGACGCCGGCGACCATCGAGGCGCCGTTTATTGTCAGCAGAGCAGGACCTCCGCTGTCGCCTCCGCTGGGGATGCCCTCGAGATCGGTGCCGCCCGGCGGGGCATCGAAGCGAAAGACAAGATGGCGGTCGTTGGTCTCCTCGATCCGGTTTGTCGCTCCGCGCTTACGATCGTCGTCTCTGCGTTCGCGGCTGTCTCCGGTCCCGGTCCGGCCGTGACCGATCATCACGGCCGTCTTCCCCTTCTCGTCATTGCCGGTATACAGATCGAGAGGAACGATCCGCTCCACGACCTCCGTCAACTCCAGCACGGCGATGTCATGCGGCCCGAGGTCCGTCCATTCAGGATGCAGGTATGCATTTGCGACGCGATAACCGCGATCGCCGAAGAAGACCGTCGGTTCCGGGCTCCGGCGCATCAGCCCTCTCGCTACATGGGCGGCGGTCAGCACCCAGCGATCCCCGATCAATGTGCCGTCCCCCATTCGCCTTCCGACGCGGCAGACCGCCGGATACCTGGCGCCGAGTTCGAGGTAACGCTCATCGGCCCGGTCATGCCTGATGACGATGGCATGTGCTACGGGCGGATTTGCGATCAGTAATGCCAACACCGGCAGGAGCGCTCTCTTCATTCTCATTTGTCCTTTTTGTTGGTGCGATGCGTGGTTACGATACCGTTTGAGACGTCGGTATGATCGTCGCTTTTCGGACCCTCACTGTGCAGCGATCTTCACGGCGTATACTTCGAGGTTTCCGTCTCGCTGCGACGAGAATGCGATCCGTTCTCCGTCGGGGGACCAGCTCGGAGTGCTCACTCTGTCGGGGTTTGATGTCACTCTCTCAACCGCCCCGCCGCCGGCATTCATACGATAAACATAAAGATGTCCATCTTCCCGAATCGAGACGAAGGCGATCTGACTCCCGTCCGCCGACCAGTCCGGGCAAAAATCGTGACCCTGATTAAACGTCAGCCGCCTCACTTCTCCGCCGCCGGCACTCATTACATAGATCTCGTCATTATCGTCGCTGGTGTCGCGTCTGGAGAAGAAGACGATACGGGCGCCCTCGGGCGACCAACGGGACCAGGCGTCCCTGTGAGGGTGATTCGTGAGCGGCTTTTGATGCGAGCCGTCAACATTCATCACGAAGATATCGAGGTTCCCGTTTCGGTTCGATGTGAATGTGACCTTCGTGCCGTCCGGCGACAGGTCCGGGAAAATGTCATCGCCGGACTGGTCGGTCAGTCGGGTCTGCCGCGAACCGTCGGCATTCATCAGGTAGATCTCTTCGTTGCCATCGCGCATGCTCTGAAAGACGATCCTCCTGCCGTCGCTACTCCACGAAGGATTCCGATCGGCGGCAGTGTTCTTCGTCAGCCGCGTCTGCTGCGCGCCATCAGCATTCATTATATAAATCTCGAAATTGCCGTCCCGGTCGCTGACGAATGCGATGTGCTTGCCGTCAGGAGACCATGCCGGATCTCGATCCGCCGACGGGTGTCGGGAGAGATTCGCCTCAGATCCCTTCATGTCCCGAACTCCAAATAATATCGCCAGCCAGACCCCGGTCAACACAAGGAATATCTGATTCATCTTATAACTCCAGGTTCATTTTGAATCAGGCAGACTGGTTGCCGGCTTGATCTGCCCGCGATGGCAGGTTGTGCAATTTACAGTGCCCTTGCCGATGGTCTGCTTCAGATCCTGATTGACCTTTGCCATGAATGTCCACATTTTGCGTGCCGTCTGTTTTGCTTCCTTGTCGTCCTTTTCCCACTGATCGGCGATGTGGCAATGCGTGCAATCTACGCCGAGCGAGGCGCTGAAAGCCACTTGCATCACGCGCAGGACGCGCCCGGCAGGCATCCCTTTCAACAACTGGATATTCTTGAAGACCTCTTCGGCGGGTTTTGTCTCCTGTCCGGCGATCTGTTTCTCTATGGCGGCGACGAATGCATTCTTCTCCCCCTGCACGGCGCTTTT
>CALBSU010000449.1 GCA_937967285.1 uncultured Acidobacteriota bacterium | reverse complement strand
CTGGACGGTTTCTTCCGGAACGCGGCGATCAAGATCCTGATCCCGCGACAGCTCAATACCCTGGCCCGCGGGCTGCGTGCGGTCGGGATGGGCGACAAAGTGGACGAATTCGAGATGAGCATGAACCGCGCTGCTGAGAAGGCCGCTCCGCAGGCGCGAAAGATCTTCGTCAACGCCATCAAGCAGATGACCTTCAACGACGCCCGGCGGATACTGACCGGCGGAGATACCGCGGCGACCGAGTTCTTCCGTGAAAAAACCTCGGACGATATCGCCCGGGCGATGCGCCCGATCATCGGAAAGGCCATGAACGACGTCGGCGCCACTCGTCAGTACAAGGATCTGGTCGACCAGTTCAGACAGATCCCGTTCGCCAGAACCCAGTCGCTCGACATCGACGACTATGTCGTCGACAAGACGCTCGACGGGATCTTTTACATGGTCGGCGAAGAGGAGAAGAAGATCCGCAAGAATCCGGCCGCCCGCGTGACCAGCATCCTGCGCGAGGTCTTCGGTCGCCGATAGCCTGGAGCATGGAGTCCCGCATTAATGCGGGTTTCTCACTTCAATAAAACAGCCGGCTTGAGCGTCCACGCCTGAAGCCGGCCCAGCTCCATGATCTTCGGGGCGCGGAACCCCTCGGGGAAGATCACCCAGCCCCACAGATTTTCAGAATCAGCAGCAACGTACCTGTCGGCGGTGAATCTGCCCTCGCGCACGCGGACGCGCGCGGGCGGGCGTCCCGAAGCGATCAGCTCCTCGATCACACCGGCCAGCGTCGCCAGATAATCGGCCGGCGAGAGACTGTCGACCCCGATCCACACTTCGTCGGGCAGACGGTTATTGTCCCGGATGAAACGCGCCGCATCGCGAGCCGCCGAAGAGAAGCCGCTCCACGGCAGTTCGGTCGGCCTCGATCGTCCGGCCGGCGGCAGGTGAGCCCGCGCCGGGCCGAACACGCTGACGGTTCCGACATCGCCCGGAGCGACGCCGCCTTCAACAAGTCCCGCAAGGTAAGAGTTGAGCAGAACGAAGGCGTCCGCAGCCGAAAGCGCGTATCCGTCGTAGCGCTGAAATGTTATCTCCGTCTGCATCGCGCGAGCCAGCGCGGCGATCTCACCCCGATTGAATCTGCGGCCGGGCGCCCGGTCTTCGTAGATCCTCATCAGTTCGCCGGCCGTGACGTAACGCACGCCGGGCCGCTCCTTGACGAACCGGACGTACTGCTCGAAATCGCGAAATGCCGCCTCGGTCTCGGCGACGGGACGCAGCGCCGGCCGTTTCCATTCGCTGCGCGGCGGGTTGGCTCCGCGGCGGAAGTTGACCCCGTCCCAGAACTCCGTGTGGACCCACTCGCACGGATGATAGTAGATGCTGATCGTGCCGCCGCCCGCCGCGCGGAGCCTGTCGTAGACCGCCTGAAACTTCTTCCTGCCCTGCTCCAGGCTGTCGCCGCCGCTCAGCTCCATCCGGACGACCGTCGAACGCATCTTGAAGACGTTGAGCATGCCGCCGTAGTAGAACGGCTGATCGTCGAGTCCGACGTGCGAGCTTTCGTCGAGGTACATGCCGATGCCGAGACGTTTCAGCGCCGGATAGGCCTGCGGCGCCCAGGAGCTGCCCGGCTGGCCGTAACAGGTCGGCGTGACGCCGAAGATCCGCTGGATATCGCGCACGCCCTGCCCCTCGCGAGTCAGGAATTCCGACGTTCCGTCATCCCAGCCGGCATGCTGCAGATAGACAGAGATCGTCGGCTGCCCGCTGTGCGTGTTGGCGTGGTATCCGATCTCATGCCGGTTGAGGGCATCGATGACGTCCTTTCTTCGGCGCTCTTCGAGCACCCGCGCCTTCTCTCCGACAACCTTGAAGGTCGCGCGGATTCCGGCCCGTGTCAGGATCTCCGCCAGCCTCTTCGCCGCATCGTCGCTCTCGGGCAGGATGTAATCCTCTGTATCGAACCAGAGCGTGACGTAGATCGGCGGATCGCTCGTCTGCGCGTTACCG
>CALBSU010000448.1 GCA_937967285.1 uncultured Acidobacteriota bacterium | reverse complement strand
ATGGCATCTATCTCCTGCGGCGTCAGAAATTTGGGCAGTGTCTGCCAGGACTTTCTGGCCTCGAGGTAGGCGGTCGGGTCCTGTTTGATCAGGTTCTCCACGGTCAGGTATCTGTAGAATCCGCGGATGGTCGAGACGAACCGTGCGATCGAGGCATCCGAACTGCCGCCATCCTTCATTTCGGCTATGGCTTCGAGGACGTCGTCACGGTCCATCGTGATCAGAGCCTTCTCAATCCTTCGCGCGACGGCCGAAAGTTTATCCAGGTCCCTTCGATAAGCCTGTACCGTATTTTCAGAGAGCCCTTTTTCAACCCTCAAAGATGTAATAAACTCTTCGATCAATTTCCTGTCGTCTGTCATGTCGCCTCCGCGCGGAATGGTGAGACCGTTGCAGACTGTATCCTTATATTAATGGATACGCCGTCGTCTCAAACGTTCAGGGCAAATAAGCGATCGATCAGGACAAACCGTCGATCGCCACCCACTGATGCCATGCATTATCAGACTGACGTTACTGAATCGTATACAAAATGGGACTAGAGAGTCAACAATGAAATTAGAAGAGATAGGGCGGCAGGTAGGATGTCGCGTAGTGGGAGACGGGGCGGTAGAGATCACCGGATTGGCGCCTATCGAGCAGGCGGGCGAGGGCGAGCTGACATTTCTGAGCAATCGCAAGTATCGCAAGTATCTGGCGACGACGAAGGCAGCGGCGGTGATCACCGACGACGAGAGCAATCTGCGTCCGGATCAGTCGGGGATGATTTCGGACAATCCGTATCTGACGTTTGCGCAGGCTTTATGGCTTTTTCACCGGCCGTTGTCGAGGCGTGCGGGAGTGGATCCGCGGGCGGTCGTGGCGGAGACGGCGAGGATCGGAGAGAACGTAGCAGTCGGAGCGTTCACGGTGATCGGCGACAGGGCGGTCATCGGAGACAATGTGACGATCCATTCGCACTGTGCGATCTACGATGGCGCCGAGATCGGACCGGAGACGACCATTTACTCGCACTGCGTGGTCCGCGAAGGGTGCCGGGTTGGCAGCCGGGTTATTATGCAGAATCATGTGACGATCGGCGGGGATGGTTTCGGTTTCGCGCGGCAATCGGACGGGGGATGGTTCAAGATCCCGCAAACCGGTATCGTAGTGATCGAAGATGACGTCGAGATCGGGGCGGGCAGCGCGATCGACAGAGGGACTATCGGCGAGACGGTCATCGGCAATGGCACGAAAATTGACAATCTGGTGCAGATTGGGCATGGTTCGTCAGTCGGCAGCGATACCCTGCTCTGCGCGCAGGTCGGTCTGGCCGGCAGCACGAAGGTGGGAAACAGAGTCATCCTCAGCGGCCAGGTCGGCGCCGCGGGCCATCTGACCATCGGAGACGGTGTTATCGCAACCGCGCAGACAGGGATTCCGAATTCAGTCGAGGCAGGAAAGGTCGTCTCCGGCTATCCCGCGATCGACAACAGGGACTGGCTCAAATCCTCAGCGGTCTTCGCCCAGTTGCCGCAGATAATACGGGAGTTGAGAGGGCTCAGGGAACGGCTTCAGCGCCTCGAAGAGGCTTCAGGAAAACAGGATTCATAAAAGGTAAGTTCTTAACTCGAGCTATCTAATCTATTGATAATCAAGGACATTTTCGATCGATGAAAATTGAAAACAAAGCAACCGCAAAAGTCCCCGCGAAGACCGAGGAGACGATCAACAGCGTCCTGGAAATGGTTCCGAAGGAGCACCTTAGGGGGCTGACCCGTGTCGTTCTGGTGGACAATATCATTCCGGACAGCCGAGTGCCGATTCCGACAGCGCAGGAACTGCCCGGACTCTACCACCCGCGCCAGGGAAACATCCAGCCGTGGTTCGAGATCGCAATCAACGCATTGATTCCTAAAGACGGATTCTTCAAGCGTCTCGCGGCCCGGCTGAACTTCAAGCCCAATCTCGCCTACCTGCTGCTCTCGCTTCAGGCACAGCACTACTTTCTGACACTGTCGCACGGCATCAAAAAGCATCAATACGAAGGCGCGATCAGAAGTTACGTCGATCAGTATCACAAGGCATGGCGCGAGAAGCAGAGCGGATGGCGCGGCAGGCTCTTCAAACCGCTTCAGCCTTACATCGATAAATGGGCCCGCAGCCTGAGAAAGAAATATCAGGAAGATCAAAAGAGTAAAAAGTAAAATGTAAAAAGTATAAAGTAAAAGTAACTGCACAGCCTGTTCTGAGCCCGCGGAGGCTGAGCAGTTACATGTAGAAATTAGAAAGTGCCAAAACCGCGGAAAGTGAGATTTTCCGGGACTGCAACCTTCTTTCTACTTTTAATTCTCAGAGAAATCCGCTGATAACTGCCTGAATCTCTCTGAAGCGGGTCAAGAGCAGGTACTGATCCCCGCCGGGGAACGGGTAGATCTTCGCGCCGGGAATGCGGGTATAGGCGTTCTGAGCGTGTGAATAAGGTATCGCCTGATCATCCGTCCCGTGAACAATCAAAACCGGAACCCTAATATTTTCAAATGGATAGTCGGGTAAATCTTCAAACTGCTTGAAGTCGTTCGCCCGTCCGAACTTTCTCTCCTCCCAGGGCACAAGTCCCCTCGCGCTTTCAGTCAGAGCGTTTTTCACATCCTGATCCGAGGTGTCGATATCCTGAAAGAGGGATGTTGTGATCCGGGAGAAGGCCCAGACTCCGAAATCGGTCTCAAGTATGGAGGCGAGGAAGTTCTCCGCAGGGGTCAACTGGCGTTCGCCGGGCATGCGGTGGGTGACGGCCGAGACCAGGATCAGCGCACGGCATCTTCCCGGATGGCGCATGGCGAACTGTATGGCAGAAGGCCCGCCTCCGCCAATCCCAAGCACCGCGGCCCTCTCGATCCTGAAGAAGTCCATCAACGCCGCAAAGGCATCGGCCTGCTCTTCCGGCGTCGAACCGACGCTCAGCGGAGTCCGCAGATAACCCGGTCTCGAAGGGACCAGCAGCCGAAATCCGTCCAGGCGGAGCTGCGATCGGTAGATCAGGTCGAACCCGCCCGGCGATGGGTGGGAGATAAGGATCCACTCGCCCTGCCCTCTGGTTCCGTATTCGATCGGCCCGACCGCCGTGTCCGCCACACGACTGGCCATCGACATCTCACGCAGAATCTCGGTCTTCCACTCAGTGTACCGCCGCCACGCGAAATAGCCGGCAGGTATCGACAAAATCAGCAGAAGAGTGAAGAGTCGACGAAACATAAATCAAAGTAGAAAGTAGAAAGTAAAAAGTAGAAAGAACTGAGAAACCACTCTACCTTTCTACTTTTTACTTTCTACTTTTTACTTTTAACTCCTCGATTATCCCTTCAAGGACATCGATCAGTTCGTCGTCGGAGATCTGCGTCTTTCTGAATTTGAGTTGGAGGGAGAATTCCCTGTTGGGAGCGCTGAACCTGTAGACATATGGCTGCGGACGGGAGTTCTTTCCTCCACGGGCCTTGCGCGCATCGTCGCGGGTCATCCCCTGCCGGGCGATCTGCTCGATGAAGGCCAGTCTCGCCGCATCGTCCGGGAGCCGAGCCAACTGCAGGAGCATCGACTTGGACGAGATTCCCGCCTGACCGCAGAGCG
>CALBSU010000447.1 GCA_937967285.1 uncultured Acidobacteriota bacterium | reverse complement strand
GTCGCCGTCAACCGTTGGAGTGCCGCGCGGGCCGGGCGGTGTGACCGACATCCCGACTTCACCGCCGCGTCCCAGCTCTGCTTTCCAGATGAGTTCGCCGGTAGACTCCTTCAGCGCAAAGACCCAGGACTTGCCGTCAACATCGCCGGAAGTGTAGATGCGTCCCTTGCTGACGGCGACGCCTCCCATACCGATGCCTATGTCTTTGGCCTTCCATACCAGCGCCGGCCCGCCATCCGGCCATGTTTGCAGTAGTCCGCGTTCTTTGGAGATGGCATTTCGATCCGGTCCCTGCCACTGCGGCCAGTCGAAAGACTCCTGGGCGAAGACCGACGCACCGGGAATGATCAGCAAGAGAAAACCTGCTAAATATTTCATTACGACAATCTCCTGTTTGCTTCAACGATCAATCATCTTCTGTACGGCCGCGGGATAGCGTTCGCCGTGAATTGCGAGCTGCGATACGGCGCTGTCGATTTCTCGCAGGTCGTCGACAGTCAATTCGATGTTCAACGAGCCGAGGTTTTCCTCCAGCCGGTGCAGCTTCGTCGTGCCGGGAATGGGAACCATCCACGACTTTTGCGCCAGCACCCAGGCGAGCGCAACCTGCGCCGGCGTGGCGTTTTTGCTGCGCGCGATGTCCCCGATGAGTTCAACGACGACCTGATTCGCTCTGCGGTTTTCCGGCGTGAATCGCGGGACAATGTTTCGGAAATCGGTGCTGTCGAAGGTCGTGTTCTCGTCGATCTTACCCGTCAGAAAACCTTTCCCGAGAGGACTGAACGGGACGAAGCCGATGCCGAGTTCTTCGAGCGCCGGCAGTATTTCCGCTTCCGGTTCGCGCCACCACAACGAATACTCGCTCTGGAGCGCCGCCACCGGCTGGACAGTATGCGCGCGGCGGATCGTCTGCACTCCCGCCTCCGAAAGCCCGAAATGCTTAACCTTGCCGGCCTGAATCAAGTCCTTGACCGCTCCGGCCACATCCTCGATCGGTACTTCCGGATCGACACGGTGCTGATAAAGCAGGTCGATCCTGTCGGTCCTAAGCCGTTTGAGCGATGCCTCGACAACTTCCCGGATGTGCTCCGGCCGGCTGTCGAGCTCGCTCCACCGGCCGACCCCGTCAGCGGCAGGCTTGAACCCGAATTTCGTGGCGATAACGACCTGATCGCGGTAGGGAGCGAGGGCTTCGCCGACAACCTCTTCGTTAGTGAACGGCCCATAAACTTCAGCGGTATCGAAAAACGTGACGCCACTTTCGACGGCCGCCCGAATCAGGGCAATTCCGTCCTGCCGGTCCATCGCCGGGCCGAGACCAAAGCTGATTCCCATACATCCCAAGCCCAGAGCCGAAACCTCGAGGCCGCTGTTTCCAAGTTTGCGTTTCTGCATAGCTCCTCCATCATATACCCTTAATTGTTCATGGATTATGCGGGATCACCCATATCAGGGAGATCATTTACAGGCTTTTGATAGGGGACGGGCAGCGCAGCTCAGTCTGCATTCTGGTACAGCACCGGGAGCGATAGCGACCGGGTAAGATATCTCACCCGGTCGCTATCGCTCCCGGTGCTGTACCTGGGCGGTGCTGTACCTGAGCGGGGTTGTGCCTATTCCTCGTAGCGTTTGAAGACGAGGGCGGCGTTGGTTCCGCCGAAGCCGAAGCTGTTGGAGAGGGCGTAGTCGATCCTGGTTGAGACCGCCTGATTCGGCACGTAGTTCAGATCGCACTCCGGATCCGGGTTCTCGATGTTGACGGTCGGAGGCATGGTCTGGTGGTGGACGGCGAGGGCGGTGATGCCTGCCTCGAGTCCGCCGGCGCCGCCGAGCAGGTGGCCGGTCATGGATTTCGTCGAGCTGGCGGCCAGTTTGTAAGCATGCTCGCCGAAAGCTGCCTTGATGGCGTTGGTCTCGTTGATGTCGCCGACCGGAGTCGAGGTGCCGTGGACGTTGATGTAGTCGATCTTTTCGGGCACGATGCCGGCGTCTTTGATGGCTTTGAGCATGACGCGGCGCGGGCCGTCCATATCGGGCATCGTGATATGAAAAGCGTCGGAGGTCATGCCGTAACCGACGACCTCGCCGTAGATCCTGGCTCCGCGCGCTTTGGCGTGTTCGAGTTCTTCGAGGATCAGGACGCCGGCGCCTTCGCCGATGACGAAGCCGTCGCGGTCCTTATCGAAGGGACGGGAAGCGCGCTGCGGATCGTCGTTGCGGGTCGAGAGGGCATGCATGGCGGCGAAACCTCCGACGGACATCGGAGTGATCGCGCCCTCTGAGCCGCCGCAGATCATGGCCACGGCGTCGCCGCGCTGGATGATCTTGAAACTGTCGCCGATGGCGTGGGCGCCTGAGCTGCAGGCGGTCGCCGTCGCGGAGTTCGGCCCCTTGGCGCCGTTGTATATCGAGACGTAGCCCGAGGCGAGGTTGATGATCGAGGCCGGAATGAAGAACGGCGAGATGCGACCCGGGCCGCCTTCCATCATCTTGGTATGCTCGCGCTCGAAGACGCTGAAACCGCCGATTCCGCTGCCGATGTAGGCCCCGACCTCCTCGGCGTTCTCGGGCGTGATCTTGAGACCGGAGTCCTCGAGCGCCTCCTTTGAAGCCGCGATGGCGAAGTAGATGAAGTAGTCCATCTTCTTCATCTCTTTCTTCTCGACGAAATTGAGCGGGTCGAAGTTCTTGGTCTCGGCCGCGAAGCGCACCTTGTGCTGGCTGGTGTCGAAGCGCGTGATGTAATCGACGCCGCTCCGAGCGGCGAGCAGGCCGGCCCAGGTCTCCTCTGTCGTGTTGCCCAGAGGACTGACCAGGCCGATGCCGGTCACGACCACGCGTCTCTTGATCAGTTCGTTGCTCACTAATGCCTTCCTCTCCCGTGGGTGGGAAGCCCACCCTGAAATTGAATCAGCCACAAAAAGGCCCTGTGACTACAATGATGAAGAGCTTTCATCTTTTGTATGGCAGGCGCCTTTTGTGGCTCATCTTCCGCAGTGAAGGGGATCAGTGACCGTGCCTATTTCTTGTGCTCGTCGATATAGGCGAAGGCATCACGAACGCTCTGGATCTTTTCGGCGTCTTCGTCGGGGATTTCGATGCCGAACTCCTCCTCGAATCGCATGACCAGCTCGACGATATCGAGCGAATCGGCGCCGAGATCGTCGATGAAGCGCGCGTTGGGTGTGACTTCCGCCTCATCGACGCCGAGCTCATCCACGATGATCTGTTTGACCTTGTCCTCAATTGATTCTGCCATGAGTTCCTCCAAAAAATTATGATTGACTATGCTCCGCGCCGGTAAAGCGATCGTCCGCGGGGCGTTCACAAAAACCTGTTACATGTACATTCCGCCGTTGACGCTGACTACCTGACCGGTGATATAGCCTGCCTCATCGGAGGCCAGAAAAGCAACCGCATGAGCGACGTCGAGGTCTGTCCCCGGGCGCTTGAGCGGGATCTGTTCGAGCATTGCATTGCGGGCCGCTTCAGACAGGACCGCGGTCATCGGAGTTTCGATGAAACCGGGCGAGACCGCGTTGACGGTGATGTTGCGAGCCGCGTATTCGCGGGCGACGGCCTTTGTCATTCCGATGATTCCGGATTTGGCCGCGATGTAGTTGACCTGGCCGACGTTGCCGGACTGGGCGACGACCGATGTCAGATTGATGATGCGTCCACGGCGCGCCTTCGTCATCATCGGCAGGACGGCCTGAGTCATGACGAAGACGCCGGTCAGATTGGTGTTGATGACATCGTCCCAGTCGTCCCGTTTCATGCGCAGCATCAGCCCGTCGCGTGTGATCGCGGCGTTGTTGATCAGTATGCCGACGGGGCCGAGTTCGGATGCGACACGGTCGACCGCGGCCTTGATCTCGTCTGCATTCGAGAGGTCGCCGCGGACGGCCAGCGCGCGCCGGTCGGGGAAGCGGGAATTTATCTCGCCGACGACCGCCTCGCATTTATCGAGTGATCGGGCCATGACGGCGACATCGGCGCCGAGTTCGGCCAGCACCAGCGCGATCGCCCGGCCGATTCCCTGGGAGCCGCCGGTGACCAGTGCAATTTGTCCTGTCAGATTGAACATCGATATAAGATATTTAGACGCAAAGTCCGCCAAGTGAGCAAAGATTTAAACGCAAAGGCCGCAAAAGGGAATTGCCGCAAAGACCCCAGAGGTGGCAAAGAATATTTATGGATATTTAAATCCGGGTCCCTCCACTGGACGTTAATTCGGGTATTTATCACCTGAAGAACCTTTGCGGCCTTTGCGGC
>CALBSU010000446.1 GCA_937967285.1 uncultured Acidobacteriota bacterium | reverse complement strand
GTAGAAAGTAGAAAGTAGAAAGTAGAAAGTAGAAAGTAGAAAGTAGAAAGAATTTTGTGGTGACGTGATGTTAAATTTGCAACCATGAGGGTGACAAAACATTTTTTTCTTTCTACTTTCTACTTTCTACTTTCTACTGATTTATGTGTGGAATAGCCGGCATCTTCCATTATTCGAATGAGGCTCCCGTAGACGGCGACCTGGTGCGTCGGATGACGGCGACGCTGGTTCACCGCGGACCGGACGATGAGGGGTATCATCTGGCGCCGGAGGTGGGCCTCGGCCACAGGCGGCTTTCGATCATCGACTTGGCGGGTGGGCGGCAGCCGATCTTCAATGAAGACGGCACGGTGGCGGTGATCTTCAACGGCGAGATCTATAATTACAGGGATCTGTCGGACCATCTGCGCGGTTGCGGTCATGTTCTGAGAACTCGAACCGACACTGAGGCGATCGTCCATCTGTATGAAGAATACGGCGAATCGTGCCTGCTCATGCTGCGTGGAATGTTCGCCTTCGCGCTTTGGGACGGGCGTAAAAAGAAGCTCATGCTCGCGCGTGACCGGATCGGCAAGAAGCCGCTCTACTACGCCGAAAAGGACGGGCGTCTGATCTTCGGTTCTGAGATCAAGGCGCTGCTCGAGGTTCAAGAACTCCGGCGCGACATCGATGCGACGGCGCTGGCGGACTATCTCTCCTATCAGTACATCCCGTCGCCCAAGACGATTTATCAGGGTATACGCAAGCTCGAGCCGGGGCATTACCTGACGGCGGGGCCGGGCGGCATCAGGAAAAAGGCTTACTGGGATCCGGATTTCCGTGATCCGGTGGAGCAGGATGAGCATCTCTGGTCGCAGCAGCTTCTCGATTCGCTGGTTCGCTCGGTCGGTTGCCGGCTGGAGAGCGAGGTTCCGCTCGGAGCTTTTCTCTCGGGCGGCGTTGATTCGTCCGCGGTTGTGGCGCTGATGTCGAGGTTCCTGGAGAAGCCTCCGCTGACCATGACCGCGGGATTTGACGAACAGGAATTTGACGAATCGGATGATGCGCGCTGGTTCGCCGAACAATGCTCCACAGAGCATCACGAGGTTCGGGTGAGGCCCGATCCGGGTGAGGTTCTCGAACGTCTGGCATGGCATTTCGACGAACCGTTCGCCGACGCCTCGGCGGTTCCGATGTATTACATATCTAAGACGGCCCGGGAGTTCGTCAAGGTCGCATTGTCGGGCGACGGAGGGGATGAGAATTTCGCCGGATATCGGAGGTATCTCTTCGACTGGCGGGAGAACAGGATCAGGAGCCTCGCCTCGCCGTCAATCAGGAGCAGGGTTTTCGGGGCGTTGTCGGACATCTATCCGAAAGCTGAATGGCTTCCGCAGCCGCTGCGCGCATCGGCGACTCTGCGGAATCTGGCGCTCGATCCGGCCGCCGCGTACTACCGGTCGGTCTACGGGGCAATGGTCGAACACCGAGACGCCCTGCTCGGCGGTGATGTCAGGCGGAATCTGAAGGACTACGATCCATTCGAGATCTTTCTGGATCATTTCAATCGCGCCGGGACGAAGGATCCGCTGGCCAGAGTGCAGTACGTCGATTTCAAGACTTATCTGCCCGACGACATTCTGACGAAGGTGGATCGAGCCTCGATGGCCGTCTCGCTCGAGGTCAGGTCTCCGCTGCTCGATCATCAGTTCGTCAGCCTCGCGGCGCGAATCCCGTCCCGATTCAAGATCCGCGGCGGTGAAGGGAAGTACATCTTCAAGCGGGCCCTGAGCGGAATCCTTCCCCGGCAGGTGCTCAACCGGCGCAAGCGGGGCTTCGTCACGCCGATCGCGCAATGGCTGAGGGAGGATCTGCGAGGAACCGCGAATGAGATCCTCTTCGGACCCTGCTCAGGCGACGGACTGATCGACAGAAACGGGCTGGCGCGGATCTGGAGCATGCATCAGAGCGGAAGACGCGATCTCTCGCGCCCGCTCTGGGCGGCGCTCATGTTCAGAATGTGGCAGCGAAACTTCGGTTGAACTCGGCCTGGACGAAGTCTGATGAGAATTCTTGTATTCACGACTCTGTGGCCGAATCGCGAGCAGCCCGGCTTCGGCATCTTCGTCAGAAACCGCGTGCTCGCGCTCGCTCGCGCGCCGGGCGTCACGGTCAGAGTCGTGGCGCCGGTGCCGTACTTTCCTCACTGGCTCGACGGTCGAGCGATCCCTGAGAAATGGCGCAGGCTGGCACGCGTTCCCGAATTCGAGCTGGCGGACGGCCTGAGCGTGTATCATCCCCGCTACTTCAATCCTCCGAAGATCGGCATGAGCCTCTACGATCGCTGGATGGCCGCCGGAACGATTCCGCTGATCCAGCGTCTGAACCGCGAGGAGCCGATCGACCTGATCGACGCTCATTACGTCTATCCGGACGGAGCGGCGGCCGTCAGGATAGCCGAGAAGACGGGGATCGGCGTCGTCGTGACCGCCCGGGGGACCGACATCAACCTTTTCACTGAAATGCCTCTGATCAGGCGGCGCATCCGCCGGACGCTCGCACGGGCCGACGGATTGATCGCCGTCAGCGTCGCGCTCAGGGATCGGATGGCCGGACTCGGGATCCCGCGCGAGAAGATCGCCGTCATCTCGAACGGGATCGATGACGGACTGTTCCGCCCGATCGACCGCGATGCCGCCCGATCGAGACTGAATCTTTCGCGCGAGGGCACGATCGTGCTCGCGGTCGCATCGCTCGTGCCGCTCAAGCGGATCGACATGCTGATCCGCGCCTTCAGTTTATTAGATCGTGATGATGCGCGGCTGATCGTGATCGGAGAAGGCCCCGAGCGGCAACGGCTCGAAGCATTGGCCGGGGAGGTTTCGGCGGGCGTCAGCCTGATCGGACCCCGCGATCAGCGCGAGCTACCGCTCTGGTATTCGGCCGCCGATCTGCTCTGCCTGACCAGCTCCCGCGAGGGAGCGCCCAATGTTCTGCGGGAAGCTCTCGCCTGCGGGCTGCCGATCGTCGCATCGGATGTCGGCGGCGTGGCGGAGATCATCGACGGCGCTCCCGGCTGCCGGATCGTCGCCGATCTGAATGAGCGCACCCTGGCCCGTGAGATCACGCTGGCGCTCGACTCGCAGCCTCAGAGGAGCGCCATTGCCGCATTCAACCGGCGCTCGTGGGATCAGGTCGCGGGTGAAATCCTGGAATATTATGAGCGCATCGGATTCAGGTCCCATGCGGCGGCGGATCGAGAATCGAGCGGAGCCGGTTGAACATCCTCCTCAATGCCCGCACGATCTTCGGCACCAGCCAGATCGCGATGATCAGAAAGACGATGACCACGATCATGATGACGATCGGATAGAAGGCCATCAGCACCGCCGATCCGAAGGTCAGAATGTCCTCGCCGATGCTCAGGGCGATGTTCGAGACAGGTTCGGGGCTCGTGTTTGCCGTCAGCCTCGTGGCCGCTTTGGTTCCGTGAGAGCTGAGCGCTATGCCGCCTCCGACGATCAGCGCCACGATCCTCACCGCGGGATCGAATTCGGCGAACGCCGAGGCCGCCAGAATCGCTCCCGCCGGCACCCTGATGAAGGTGTGGATCGCATCCCACGCCGTGTCGACCGCCGGGATCTTGTCGGCCACGAACTCGATCGCGTACATTGCCCCGGCCAGCCCGATCACCCACCACTCGCCGAGCATGTCCAGCCCGCCCGGCAGCTTGACCAGCTTCAACCGGTCGAGCACTCCCAGCGTCACCACCGTCGCGTAAAGATTGATCCCCGAAAGCCAGGCCGACCCCATCGCCGTCCCGATTGTCGCTATCCAGTCTGCCGTCATGTCTCCTCCCCTCGAAAGTAGAAAGTATAAAGTAAAAAGTAGAAAGTAGAAGAGGCTCAAAGGGAGCGGCGGAATCTTTGCAGGTATGTGGGCAGGCAGGTGGAATTCGGGGCGCGAAAGCTGTATATTAGTCATCTTTTGTCCGTAGCTTGACCGTGCCGGACCAGGGCGTCCGGCGATGAAACTGACCTCAGATGACAGCAGCATCTTCACTCGTCGAAAGAATCCTGAAGCGTGACCCGCGTGCCGTGGCTCGCGCGATCTCCAAGATAGAAAACGATGCGGCCGATTCGTACGAGATTCTGAAGGAACTCTACCCGCATACCGGCCGCGGATTGACCGTCGGAGTGACCGGAGCTCCCGGGGCCGGAAAGTCGTCGCTGGTCGACAAACTGGCGATCGAGTACCGGAGGCTCGGCAAGAGCGTCGGAATCATCGCCGTGGACCCGTCGAGCCCCTTCTCGGGCGGCGCCATTCTGGGCGACCGGATCCGCATGCAGATGCTCTCATCCGATCCCGATGTCTTCATCAGATCGATGGCGACCAGAGGCAAGCTCGGCGGCCTGGCGCGCGCCACTGTCGACGCGGTTGCGGTTTTGAATGCCGCCGGATACGATAGAACGCTTGTCGAGACGGTCGGCGTGGGACAGGACGAAGTCGACATCGTCAAGACCGCCGACGTATCGGTAGTCGTCCTGGTGCCGGGAATGGGCGACGATATCCAGGCCATCAAGGCCGGAATCATGGAGATCGCCGATATCTTCGTGATCAACAAGGCCGAACGCGAGGGAGTCGAGCGGACCGAACGCGAGCTGATCGCCCTGCTCGAGATGTCCGAGCGCACCGACGGCTGGAGACCTCCGATCATCCGCACTGTCGCCATACAGAACAAGGGGATTCCCGAATTCGTAGAGGCCATCGAGCGATTCGCGGAGTTCCGCAGAGAGTTGCCTGAAATCTCTTCCCGTCAGACCGGCGTCGCAGAAAACAGGATCGTCGAACTGCTCCGCGAGCGCGTTCTCAAACGCGTCATCCGCGAGGCTCTGCCCGAAGAGGAACTGAAGCGGCTGGCCGAAAGCGTCGCCGCCCGCCGTTGCGATCCCTACTCGGTCGTCGATGAGATCGCCGCACGGATAATCGTCAAATGACCGACTGGAAACCGATTATGTCAGCACAGGATACGAAAATTCAGCATCTCGGCGTCGCGGTCGCATCGATCGACGAAGCGCTGGCTTTCTGGCGCGACGGACTGGGACTCGACCTCGGAGAGATCGAACTGGTCGAGGACCAGGGAGTGCGAGTCGCCATGCTCCCGATCGGCGAGAGCCGGATCGAGCTGCTCGAAGCCACCGGAGACGAGACGCCGGTTGGAAAGTTTATCGCCAAACGCGGCCCCGGAATTCATCATCTTTGCGTCGAAGTCGACGATATCGAAGCCAGACTGGCCGAGCTCAAAGCCCGCGGAGTCCGTCTGATCGACGAATCGCCGCGCATCGGCGCCGGAGGCGCGCTGGTGGCTTTCGTCCATCCGGCAGGCACCGGCGGTGTGCTGATCGAACTGACGCAGCGTGGAACAGGCAGTCACTGAACGGCTGTCTTTTAAAGGAGAGTCAACTTGAAATACCGTTACGCAATTCTTCTGACCTTACTTATGTCGCTGGGCGCATTGACGACCCAGTCCTGCAAATGGTTCGGGTCCAGCGGCTTCACGAAAATCGAAGCGGCCGACCTGACCACTCTTGCCGAATCTCTACCCGATCGACAGAAGCGCCAACTGGCCGAAAACCAGGCGCAGCGCAAGGATCTGATCAAGCAGCTCAAGCAGGCGTTCGCCCTCGCCCAGGCCGCTGAGGACGAGGGGCTCGACGATACCGAAAAATTCAAGAACCAGCTCTCGCTCAACGAGGAGCAGCTGCTGGCTTCCGAATACAGCAAGCGCAACCAGAACATCAATATCCCGAAGGAAGAGCTCGATGCCTTTTTCGCCGCCAACAAGGATGCCTTCGAGAAGGATCTGGCGGTGATCAATCAGGCGGGCGCCGAGAAGCCGACCGAAGAGCAGCGTGAAATGCTCAAATCGCAGTGGAGCGAGCTTCGCGTCAGGGCCAAGCGCGCGCGCGAGGCGGGCATCGACAAGGAACCTCTCTTCCAGATCCAGCGCAAATTCAACCGCGCCAATCTGCTCGCAAATCTCTATGCCCAGACTCTTCAGGATCGCTTCAAGCTGACCGATGAAGAGAAGAAGAAGTATGTCGCCGAGCACCCGGAGGCCGATGCCGAAAAGATCAAGGTCCGGGCCCAGGGGCTGCTCGACCGGCTCAAGAAGGGCGAGAGCTTCGAGAAGATCGCCGATGAGGTCAACGAGGACGGAACCCGCGGACGCGGCGGAGATCTCGACTGGTTCGGCAAGGGCAGGATGGATCCGGATTTCGAGAAGGCCGCCTTCGCGCTCGAGAAGGGCGCGACCAGCCAGGAGCTGGTCAAGACAAGTTTCGGCTTTCACATCGTTCGAGTGGATGACCGTCGCAAGGCGGCCCCTTCGGCATCGCCGACTCCGGCCGCGCCGGACAGCGCGGCCCCTGCTGCGGGCGAGCCGCAGGAGGAGATCCGCGCCCGCCATATATTCCTGAGTCTGCAGGAGGCCGAGTCCTACGAACAGCGGCTGCTGCAGGAGAAGGTCAAGCGCGCGATGGAGGATGCAACGCTCAAGTACGAGGTCGCCGCGCCGGAGGATTTCGCCATCAACGTCTCGGGCGTCGATCTCAACCGTCGCCCGGGTCTCGGCGGCGGACAGGGCGGAACCATGCGAAGGTTCGATCCGAATGAAAATAAGTAGAAAGTAAAAAGTAGAAAGTAGAAAGTACTCCCCTTTCTACTTTTTACTTTCTACTTTCTACTATTCCTGGAGGATAGATGGAGAAAGCGCAGATCGGAATCATCGGGGGCAGCGGCCTCTACCAGATGGAGGGGCTGACCGAGGTCCGTGAAATCGATATCGAGACGCCGTTCGGGCGTCCGTCGGACAATTTCATCATCGGGACGCTCGAAGGCGTGAGGGTGGCTTTTCTCGCGCGACATGGGCGAGGGCACCGGATCCTGCCGACGGAGCTGCCGTTTCGGGCGAATATCTATGCCATGAAGCTGCTCGGAGTCGAGCGGATCATCTCGGCCTCGGCCGTGGGATCGCTCCAGGAGCAGTACGCTCCGACGGATATCGTGATACCCGATCAGTTCTTCGATCGGACGCGCGGGAGGGTCTCGACCTTCTTCGGCGAGGGGGTGGTCGGACACATCACCTTCGCGCATCCGGTCTGCGGTGATCTGGCGGAGGTGATCGCC
Organism: uncultured Acidobacteriota bacterium; assembly: GCA_937967285.1. Classification (GTDB taxonomy): domain Bacteria; phylum Acidobacteriota; class Blastocatellia; order RBC074; family RBC074; genus JADJXM01. Next base: position 5,311 of record CALBSU010000446.1, on the reverse strand, counting down.
TCGGCTGGCGAAGAGATCGGAGTCCGGATCCATCGCGGCGGGACGTATCTCTGCATGGAAGGCCCGGCTTTCTCGACGCTTGCCGAATCGAAGCTCTACCGGAGCTGGGGCATGGATGTCATCGGCATGACGAATCTGCAGGAGGCCAAGCTGGCGCGCGAAGCGGAGATCTGCTACTCGACCATGGCTCTGGTCACGGATTACGATTGCTGGCATCCCGACCATGATGCCGTGACGGTCGAGATGGTCATCGAGTTCCTGAACCGGAATGCCGCCAATGCGCAGAAGATCATCCGCGATTCGGTCAGGAATCTTGCCGCCAGGCCGCGCACGTGCAAGTGCGGATCGGCGCTCAAGCACGCGATCCTCACGCACCGTGAAGCCATGCCGCCGGAGACGCTGCAGAAACTGGGAGCCCTGCTCGGAAAATATCTGGGCGATTGATCAATAACCGTTTGAAAGAGAGGTGGGAAAGATGAAACCTCGAATCTATGCACTCGTGATCGGACTGGCGATAGTTTTCACCGCATCCGCGTCGGCTCAGCAGGGGCCGGGACGCGGTCCGATCAGCCAGCCGCGCGATCCCGAGATCGAAAAGCAGTCCTATCATAATCTGGACGTTGCCAAGTACTACTTTTACAAGCGCAAGCCGGACAAGAAGGACAAGGACGGATGGGATCGGCTCAACAAGGCGGTCGAGAGCCGTCTGATGGAGATCATCGACATCAATCCGGACTTCGCCAAGATGGACGAGGTCCACTTTCTGCTCGGTGAGCTCTACAAGCGGTCCGGCGATCTCGATGAGGCCGTCAAGCACTGGACGATCGTGGTTGAGAAGTATCCGGACAGCCAGGTCAAGTCCGATGCGGGCAAGCGCCTCGACGAGGTCAGGAATCAGAACAAAGACAGGAAGGGATAACAATAGCATGTCATCCGGAGTACCTTTGCTGGCCGTCGGATCGGTCGCCATCGACTCGATCCGCACGCCCTTCGGAGTGAGGGAGCGCAGCCTCGGCGGAGCTGCCCTTCATTTTTCGGTCTCCGCCTCGTTCTTCACGGATGTCGGCGTGGTCGCCGTCGTCGGCGATGATTTCACGGCCGATGACGAAACGGTTTTTCGCGAGCGGAAGATCGACACGACGAATCTGCAGCGGATCGAGGGCGGAAAGACTTTCCGCTGGGAGGGCGAGTACGGTTTCGATCTCAACACCGCCCACACGCTCGATACGCAGCTCAATGTCTTCGCCGAGTTCAAGCCGAGCCTGACCGACGAGGCGAAGAGATCGCCGTTTCTCTTTCTGGCCAACATCCAGCCGTCGCTCCAGCGCGAGGTCCGCGAGCAGGTCGATGCCCGGTTCGTCGCCATGGACACGATGAACTTCTGGATCGAGGGCGCGAGGGAAGAGCTGCTCAAGACGATCGCCGTCGTCGACGCGCTGATCATCAATGACGCCGAGGCCCGCGAACTGGCCGGCGAGCCGAACCTGATCCGCGCCGCGCGCAAGATCCTCACCTTCGGACCGAAGATGCTGGTCGTCAAGCGCGGCGAATACGGAGCGGCCTTCTTCACCAAAGACAGCTATTTCGCGACGCCGGCGTTTCCGCTCGAAAGCGTCTTCGATCCGACCGGCGCGGGCGACAGCTTCGCCGGCGGACTGATGGGATACCTCGCGCAGGCCGACAAGATCGACGAAACCACGCTCCGGCGGGCCGTCATCTTCGGCTCGGTCATGGCTTCGTTCAACGTCGAGGAGTTCAGCTGCGATCGCCTGAGACGGCTCAAGCCCGAAGAGATCAAGTCGCGGTTCCAGCAGTTCAAGGAGTTCACGCACTTCGAGGAATAAGCCCGGCCGGATTCCAGTCGACATGAGATTCTTCAAGTTCCAGGGGCTCGGTAACGATTTTCTGATCGTGCACGAGCGCGACCTGAATGCCGTTACACGGGATTACGTCTCGCTGGCGTCGGAGATCTGCGATCGTCACTTCGGCGTCGGCGCCGACGGGCTGGAGGTGATCCTCGACGCAGCGCCCGGTCCGGATGCCGACTTCGCGATCCGGCTCTTCAATTCGGACGGCGGAGAGACGCCGATCTCCGGCAACGGCACCCGGTGCGTGGCTGCATACCTCTATCTCAGAAACGGCTGGACTGGTTCCTCCGTCAGGATCATGACCGGAGCCGGGCTCAAGACGCTGGCGCCGGTCGAGAAGGATTCGCGGCGGGTCGTCTTCGAGACCGACATGGGCGTTCCTCAACTGGCCTCCGCGAAGATTCCCGTCGTACTTCCCGAGCCAACCGAACGGGTCATCGGACGGAAGCTCGATGTCGACGGAGATGAGATCACCTTCACGGCCGTCTCGATGGGCAATCCGCACTGCACCGTCTTTGTCGATGATTTCGACTCGATCGACTGGAGGCGTCTCGGCCGCAGTCTCGAACATCACCCCGCTTTCCCCGAACGGACGAATGTCGAGTTCGTCCGGATCATCGATCGCGACAATATCGAAGTCCGCTTCTGGGAACGCGGTTGCGGCGAGACGCTGGCATCCGGGACCGGCTCCTGCGGAGCCGCTCTGGCTTCGATGCTCAATCAATTCACCGACCGCAGGGTCACCGTTCGCACCGCTGCCGGGGCTCTGCTGGTCGAATGGCTGGAAGACGGCCGGGTCATTCAGACCGGCGAGGCGGCCTTCGTGTTCGAAGGCGACTGGCCTGCAGAAAGCGAATCATGACCAATCGCGATGACAACGAACCCTGGGTGAAACTGGCCGTTTTCGCCAACGCCGTCGAAGCCGGCATGGTCGATCAACTGCTCCGCAACAACAACATCGATACCGCTCTTCAGGGCGCCAATTTCGGCGGACTCGAACCGCTTCCGCTCATCGGCGGCTACTCGGAAATCCAGCTCCTCGTCCGTAAATCGGAACTCGAGGAAGCGCAGCAGCTCTACGACGCATTCTTCGGCGATGAGGCGGTCTCACTCGAAGAAGATCAGGAGATCGCCGGTGAATGATCCTCAGATCGTCCTGACCACCATCGATTCCCGCGACGGCGCCGACTCGATCGCCGCCCGCCTGGTTGAATCGGAACTCGCCGCCTGCGTCCAGATCGTCGGCCCCATTACCTCGGTCTACCGCTGGAAGGGTGCCGTCGAAACCGCCGGCGAATTCCTCCTCATTATCAAAACCAGAGCCGCCCTCTATCCCGAACTGGAACGAACTCTCAAAAATCTGCATCCCTACGAGACACCGGAAATTATCGCCGTTCCCGTCACCGCAGGCCTTCCGGCTTACCTTTCATGGCTTGCCGACTCGACAACTCAACCAGAATCCGCTCCCTGACCTCTGTTCGTATTTTCTCTTTAATGTTTGATCGTTTTAATTTTCTGGCCGCTCATTACTCCGTGACTCAAATTTTCTGATTTTTATTAACGCAGAGCTGCAGAGGGAGCAGAGATTGATATTTTGGATATTTATGTCCGGAGTCACACACCATGGGAGAATAACGAACATTACAATGCTCAAAAAATCTCTGCTCCCTCTGCGCCTCTGCGTTTAAAACCATAAGAAACTACGTTTTCAGAATACACAGCCATATGAAAAAGGGTGGAAATAGAAAATTGGAAACTTCATTTCTATTAGGCTCGTCATAAAAGATTAGAAAACGGATTGATAAAAGGTTAGAATTAATTTGATGCTTGCTCTGAGAGGCAAGATTTGTGTAAATTAGGGTTATCGATCCCCTCGACCCCGACTGATCGTTGCATGATTGTTAATGATTGGCGTCCCGCGGGAAGCGGACATCTCCCAACGCTAACTAAACGGCCACTGACCTTCACGACCGCCCCGGGCTGAGCAATCTGTGTATCGATTCAACTTCCTCTAGCGATAATTAAGGAGCGAACTAATGGCGATGCGAGTTTTGGTAATCGAAGATGAACAGAAGATGGCCGACCTGATCAAGCGCGGGCTTGAAGAGGAAGGGATGCAGGTCGAGACTGCATACGACGGCGATTCGGGGCTTGAGGCTGGCAAGACGGGAGAATTCGATCTGATAGTGCTGGATCTGGGGCTGCCCGGGAAAGACGGGCTGGAGGTCGCGAGTGTACTGCGGGAGGACGGGCAGAAGACTCCGATTCTGATATTGACGGCTCAGGACAGCACTGAGATGAAGGTCAGGGGGCTCGATTCTGGAGCTGACGATTATCTGACCAAACCGTTCGCATTTGCCGAACTGCTGGCCCGCGTCAGGGCGCTGCTGCGCCGGACGCAGGACGAGGATTCGACGCGGCTGCAGATCGGTGATCTGACGCTCAATCTGATCAACCGGCGCGCTTCCCGGGCAGGTCACGAGGTCAAACTGACCGGCAAGGAGTTCGAACTGCTCGAATTCTTCATGCGCCATCCGAACGAGATCCTTTCCCGCGAGATTCTCTCCGACAAGGTCTGGGGCGGAACCTTCGATAACCTGACCAATGTCATAGACGTCTACATCAACTATCTGCGGAACAAGATAGACAGACAATTCGAACCCAAGCTGATCCACACGGTTCGTGGAGTAGGTTACACATTCAAGGCCCCGACGACGGAATCCAGACTGATCGCGGAGACCAAGGCGTCATGACCCCCGTATGCTCTCATTGCGCGTCAAGCTGACACTCTATTACCTTGCGATTCTGACGGCTGTGCTGCTTCTGTTCGGGATATCGATCTATGCCTACCTCTCGCGCAGCCTGCTGATGACGATCGACGAGGCGCTCGATTATCAGGTCAAGCGGATCGAGCGGAACATGGCCGTCAGCGTGAGCAGCGAGCTGACCGAACCGCTTCCGCTGATCGACGAGGATCTCGATCAACTGCTCATGATCTCGCCGCAGGTCAGTCAGGTGATCGACGATTTCGGACGGATCACGGATGAGATGGCGGCGAGGGACGAGTACCATCTCGACGTAGATCTCGATTATCTGAAGACACTCGAAACCGGGCGGACCTATTTCGATTCGGTCAAGACGCCCAACGGCAAGGACCTGCGGGTGGCGATCCGGCGGATCGCCGATCTGGATGGAGACGGTTCATATTATCTCCGTCTCGGGCAGTCGCTCGGATCGATAGAGATTGCGCGAAGGCGGCTGCTGATCATCCTCGGCCTGGGAATTCCGCTGGCGCTGCTGATGGGGAGTTACGGCGGACTGCTGCTGGCCAACCAGGCGCTGCGTCCGGTGGACAGGATCACGCGCGCGGCCGAGCAGATCGGCGCCGGAGACCTTTCGGAGCGCGTCCCGGCCACCTCGAAGATGGACGAGATCGGCCGTCT
>CALBSU010000445.1 GCA_937967285.1 uncultured Acidobacteriota bacterium | reverse complement strand
AATCCCGTCTGCGGAGAGAGGTACTGGCTGTTGTCCCCCGCCGGGCTCTCGTTATCTCCGATCTTCCTCGGCGGATTGCTCCACGTCGGATAGACGATCGCATCGACTTTCGCCTCATCCATCGCCATGAGAACGGCGTTGCGAAATGCGATCGACCTCGGATCATTGTAGAGATCAAGGCATGGCGGCGTCATCCGATCGGGCGACAGCCTGTTCTCGATCCCCCGCTTGAGGCGACTTTCGATATACGGAGAGTAGAGTCCGGACTGGACTATCTCATCGATCGTCCGGTAGGGCGCATCCGGCCCCAGAGTCGCCAGATAGTTATTCACATCATAACGAAACGTATTGCACCAGATGTCCTTGATCAGAGACTCGTAATCCGGCACATCGAACGGGTCGATGATCTCGGCGCCGAGGGACTTGAGATCGGCGATGGACTTCTCCATCAGAGCCTTGATCCGCGGATCGGTCGTCGGGGCATCGATGTATCGCCTGAAGACGGCGATCCGAGCCCCCTTGAGCCCGTTCTTGTCCAGAAATTTCAGATAACTTTGCGGCCGCTTGCCTTCGGACATCCTGGTGATCGGATCGGCCGGGTCATATCCGGCGATGACATCCAGAATGCGGACGGCATCCTCGACCGTCCGGGCCATGGGACCTCCGATATCGTTGCGCAGGTAGAGCGGAATTATCCCGTCGCGACTGGTCAGCCCCATCGTCGAGCGGATTCCCACCAGGCAGTTGTGAGAAGACGGCCCGCGGATCGAGTTGCCGGTATCGGTTCCCAGCCCGACAGCTCCGAGGTTCGCCGCCACGGCGGCTGCAGTGCCTCCGCTGGATCCTGCCGGAACACGCGTCAGATCGTATGGATTGCGCGTGATTCCGGCGATAGAACTGACTGTCATCAGAGGGCTGAACGCCCATTCGGCCATGTTCGATTTGGCCAGCACGATCGCGCCGGCCTCGCGCAGTTTTCTGACCTGATATGCATCGTCGGGCGGGATGGAACCTTTCAGCGCCAGCGATCCGCCCGTCGTCTGCAGATCTTTAGTATCGTAGTTGTCCTTGACGATCACCGGGATGCCGTGGAGCGGGCGCAGTTTCCGAGTCCTGCGGAATTCCGCGTCGAGCTTTTCAGCCTCCTCCAGAGCCCTCGGATTGACTACCACAATCGAATTGAGGCGCGTCTTCTGATCCAGTTCCTCGATCCTTTTGAGATAAATCCGAACCAGTTGCTGTGATGTCAGTCGACCCGAGCGCATCGCAGCGTGGATCTCTCCAATCGTCGCCTCAACGACATTGAATCCACCCTGAACTGACGCGGCTGAACCATCCCCGGTAATCTTCATGCAAAGCGACACCAGAATTATCAGAATGCAGATATGTTTGAAGTGTTTCATTATTTCGGAATCTCCAGAGTTCAACCCGACCCTCTATTGCATGGAGTACCGCATTTATGCGGTCTTTAAACGTGCCAAAAGACCCGCATAAATGCGGTACTCCATGCTATTTCCCGATCGCTTTCATGATCTGATCGAGTTTCGCCAGGTGTCCGGCAAGTTCCGTCGAAAGTTCATCGAAGACTTTGTGAGCGCCGTCGGTCGGCCGGGCGTCGCCCGTCTCGACGCTGCGGCCGAGCGAGGCGATGCGGTTGTTGAGCTTGATCGGGAAGTTGAGCGGATCCTGACCGCTCCGGTTGCGGACCTGATAGAGGGATTCCTCGATCGCTGTCATCTCTTCGACGAGTTTGGGATCGGCCTTGATCTTTCCTTCCCTGATCGATTTCCTGGTTTCGCGGATTCGAATAACACCTTCGTTGGCAGCCGAAACCTTGTCGCGGATCTTCAGGGCAAGGTCGAACTGCGCCTTCAGATCGGCCTCGGTCACGCCCTTGAGATTCGGGTCGATTCTGACGTTGAACGATTGCGTCTTTGAATAGCTTCCAGTCGTCAGGCGGACCTGATAACGACCGGGAGGCGCTTTCGGGCCGGCCTGCGGTCGTGCGCTCCAGAGGATCATGCCATCGAATGTCCTGGCACCGGGATAGCGCAGATTCCAGGTGAACTGGTTCAGTCCTGCTGTCACAGGCGGTTTGCCCGGCCCGCGCCTGAATGCCGCCCCGTCATCGTCTGCTGGAGCTTTATCGGACTTCTTCCCCTCGAAGGTATCGATCACCTGCCCTCTGGCATCGAGTATCTCGATCTTGACGGCATCGACAGGTTCGTCGAGGTAATACTGAATGACGGCATCGTAAACTCCGCGGATGGCGTCGCCGGGCTCGAAGAGGACAGCCTTCTGTTTTGCGAGTTCCGGGGTCAACTGCCGGAGCGGGCCGATGTCATCGAGGATCCAGAAGCCGCGGCCGTGAGTCCCGAGCACGACATCATTGTCCTTGATGACCAGATCGCGAATCGGCGTGTCGGGCAGATTGAGCTGGAGCGGTTGCCATTGATCGCCGTCGTTGAACGAGACGTAGGCGCCGTGCTCGGTTCCGAGGAAGAGCAGCCCCGGCCTGACCGGATCTTCACGGACGGCGCGCGCGAAATGTCCGGCCGCGATTCCGCTGACGATCTTCGTCCACGTCCTGCCGAAATCGTGAGTTCGCCAGACGTATGGCGCGCGGTCGTCGACCTGATACCTGTTGGCCGCGACGTATGCCGTCCCCGGCTTGTGGCGCGAGGCGTCGATGATGCTGACTCGCGAGAATTTCGGCAGGTCCTTCGGCGTGATGTCCGTCCAGTTTTTGCCGCCGTCGCGCGTGATCTGAACCTTTCCGTCGTCGGAGCCCGCCCAGATCGTGTTGACGTCATGATATGAAGGCGCGAGAGCGAAGACGGTGGCATAGATCTCAGGCCCGTTCATATCCATCGTGATCAGCCCGCCCGTCGGTCCCAAAGTCTCGGGATCGGCATATGTCAGATCCGGAGAGATCTTTTCCCAGCTCTGCCCGTCGTTTGTCGTCTTCCAGACGTGCTGCGAACAGGTGTATAGGATCTTCGGATCGACCGGAGAGAAGACGATCGGGAAGGTCCATTGCCAGCGTTCCGGCAGAGCGCTCGCCGGTTCTCCGGAGAAGAACCGCGGGTAGACCTGGATGTCGCGGATCTGCCCCGTCTTTCGGTTATACCTTGTCAGCAGGGCGCCCTGGCTGCCGGCATAGAAGATATCCGGATCGGTCGGAGACTGCGCGATGTAGCCGCTCTCGCCGCCGCCGACGTCGTAATACCATCCGTGATTCGGCCCGCGCGCCTGCATATGGCCCCAGCCCTCGCTCGGGATGGCGAGCGTGGTGTTGTCCTGCTGCGCTCCGGCGACGTGATACGGCACGTCGCTGGTGGCCATGACGTGGTAGAGCTGAGTTGTCGGATAGTCCTGCTCGGTCCAGGATCTGCCGCCGTTGATGCTGACGTTGGCTCCGCCGTCGTTCGCGTTGATCATGCGCTGCGGATCGTTCGGATCTATCCACAGATCGTGATTGTCTCCGTGCGGGACGCTGATCGTGATGTCGAACTTCACTCCGCCGTCAGTCGATTTGTAGAAACCGGTGTTGAGACAGTAGACGGTGTCCTTGTCCCACGGATCGGCGTAGATGCGGGAGTAGTAGAAGGCGCGCTGGCGGAGCTTGCGCTCATCGTTGGTCCGCTTCCAGGTCCAGCCGCCGTCGTCGGAGCGGAAGACTCCGCCTTCGTTGGCCTCGACGATCGCCCAGACGCGATTCGGATCGGCCGGCGAGACGGTCACGCCGATCTTGCCGATAGGTCCTTCGGGCATTCCCGGATTCTTCGTCAGTTCGATCCAGTTGTCGCCGCCGTCGACCGATTTGAAGAGCTTCGAATCCGGCCCGCCGCCCCACATCTTCCACGCCTTGCGATAGATCTGCCACGTCGAGGCATAGAGTACTTTCGGATTGGTCCGGTCGATGATCAGGTCGACCGCGCCCGCCTTTTCGCTGACGAAGAGCACCTTCTGCCAGCTCCGGCCGCCGTCCTTCGATCGGAAAACCCCGCGCTCGGCGTTGTCGCCGTATGGATGCCCGAGCGCTGCAACATAGACGATCTCGGGATCGGTCGGATGAATTCGAATCCTCGCAATCGCCTGAGTGTCTTTCAACCCCATGTGCCGCCAGGTTTTGCCGCCATCCGACGATTTATAGACGCCGTCGCCCTGAGTGATGCTGCCGCGCAACTGCACCTCGCCCATCCCGATGAAGACGATGTCGGGATTGGTCTCGGCCACCGCAACCGCTCCGACCGATGAGCTCGTCACCTGCCCGTCCGTGACCGGAAACCAGGTGGTGCCGCCGTCGGTCGTCTTCCAGAGCCCGCCGCCGGTCGCGCCGAAATAGTATTCATTCGGACGTCCCGGACTTCCCGTCGCCCCGAGCGAGCGCCCGCCGCGATCAGGGCCGATATTGCGCCATTTCATCTTGCTGAAGAATTTCTCTTCGTAGACTGGTTTCTGCACGGTTTGAGTCGCAGCGCCGGCCAATCCCAGCAAAACAACAATTAATAAGGATAGTCGCATTACGGGCCCCCATTCGTGGATAAAAATCTTAACTATTCAGCCTGAAGATGATTATTATTTCGACAGCATTAACAGGATTTGTCAGGATTTACAGGATAATATTGAAAAATATTGGGTCTTCCACCTGATGTCAGGACACTTTTTCGTCCCGACAGGGACGGTTTGATAATAGCCCGG
>CALBSU010000444.1:0-12500 GCA_937967285.1 uncultured Acidobacteriota bacterium | reverse complement strand
CGATCAGGCCTCGCTGGTGATCGAATGCGGCGGGCCGGGCAAGACGATTCCATCTCTCGATGAGAACGAAACCTACAGGCTGAATGTCGGCGACAGACAGGCAGTTCTCAACGCTCCGACGGTGATCGGCGCTCTGCACGGACTCGAGACGGTCCTCCAGTTGCTCGAGGGCGATGCCGGCGGATTCCATCTTCCCGGCGTCGCGATCGACGACAAGCCGCGCTTCCCGTGGCGCGGGCTGATGATCGACATCGCGCGGCACTGGCAGCCGATGGAGGTGCTCAAGCGGAACATCGACGGCATGGCGATGGTCAAGCTGAACGTCCTGCATCTTCATATCACCGAGGACCAGGGCTTCAGGATCGAGAGCAGGAAATATCCGAAGTTGCATCAGATGGGCTCGGACGGGAACTTCTACACGCAGGCCGAGATGCGTGAGATCATCGATTACTGCCGGATGCGCGGGATCCGTGTGATTCCTGAATTCGACATGCCGGGTCACACGACATCCTGGTTCGTCGGCCACCCGGAACTGGCAAGCGCGCCGGGACCGTATCAGATCGAGCGCAAGTGGGGCATCTTCGAGCCGGTGCTGGATCCGACGAACGAGAACCTGTACAAGCTGCTCGACGGATTCCTCGGAGAGATGGCCGCGCTCTTCCCCGATCCGTACCTGCACATCGGCGGAGACGAGGTCGAGGCGAAGCACTGGAAGGAGAATCCGAAGATCGTCGCCTTCATCGAGAAGAACGGCCTTAAGGATAACCATGGCCTCCATGCTTATTTTAATCAGCGTCTGCTGAAGATACTGACTAAGCACAACAAGCGGATGATCGGCTGGGACGAGATCCTGAGCCCGGAGCTGCCGAAGTCGATCGTCATCCAGTCGTGGCGCGGGCCTGATTCGCTGGCCGCCGCGGCGCGGAAGGGATATTCAGGTATCCTCTCGAACGGCTACTACATCGACCTGATGTATCCGACGCGGGACCATTATCTGAACGACCCGATACCGCCGGGCTCGACGCTGAGCGAGGCTGAGCGAAAACTGATCCTCGGCGGCGAGGCGACGATGTGGTCTGAATGGACGAGCAACGAGACGATCGACTCGCGCATCTGGCCGCGAATGGCGGCGATCGCCGAGCGGTTCTGGTCGCCGTCCGAGGTACGAGACGTCGATGACATGTACCGCCGGTTGAGCCTGATCTCGGTCAGGCTCGAGGATGTGGGCCTGCTCCACGAGAAGAACCAGTCGACCATGCTGCGCCGTCTGGCGGGGCCGCTCGGCGGGGATGAGAACGCCGTCCGAACGCTCAAGAAGCTGGTCGACGTGATCGAACCGGTCAAACAGTACCGGCGCGGAACCATGCAGGACGCGACGCAGTTCACGCCGCTCACCCGGATCGTCGATACGGCAAGAGCCGACAGCGCCAGGGGACGCGAACTGACGAGGCTTGTTGACAGCTACCTTTACGGCGATCCCGCCGGCAGGAATGCCGCGCGCGAGGATCTGATCCGGATCTTCGAGGACTGGAAACAGGCGGGCCGATGGATCGAAGAGAACCTGATCCCGATCTCTCCGATTCTGCAGGAGGCCGCGCCGCTCGCCAGGGACCTGAGCCAGGCCGGAGCGATCGGAATCGAATCGTTCGCCTTCGTCGAGAGGCCGGTCGAGGCCGCTCCGCAGTGGCGCGACGCGAAACTGCCGCAGCTTGACGAGATGCAGAAGGCCAAAGCCGCAGCCGAGCTGGCCATCATCCGGCCGCTCCGCGAGATGGTCTATGCTGCCGCCGAACTCGAAAAGCGCAGCTCGATGAGCGCCGACGAGTGGAAGAATCACATCAAGCGCCTGGCCGCTCCGAAAAAAGAATGAAACGCAAAGAACGCGAAGAGAGCAAAGAATTGAATCGCAAAGGCGGCAAAGTCTGCAAAGTTGGATTGTAGGGATCAGTCGCACATAAGACCCTGGTTGGTTGTGACCCGGAATCTGAATTCAATGATAAGTCTTGGCCCTCTTTGCCGCCTTTGCGATTCAATTCTTTGCTCTCTTCGCGTTCTTTGCGTTTCAATTTCTTCGCGTTATCGTTTTTTCATAAGCTGATTTCATGAAATATGATCTTGTGATTCGCAACGGGCTGGTCATCGACGGAACGGGGCAGCCGGCTTTCCGCGCCGATATCGCCGTCACCAGAGACCGCATCGCCGCGGTCGGGAAGTTCACAGCCGAGGCCCGGCGGACGATCGACGCGAAAGGGTCGATCGTCATTCCTGGAATCATCGATCCTCACTCTCACGCCGATCTGATATTGCCTCTCCCGCCCGCAGAGCAGATCGAACTGATGGCCTGCAAGCTGACACAGGGCATCACGACGACGATCATCGGGAACTGCGGCCTCGGCTGCGCGCCACTGGCCACGAGCGCCGAAGCGATGCTGCGGGGAGTCAATTCGTGGATGACTCCGCAGCCGGTCGCATGGAAGTGGCGAACGACGGGCGAATATCTCGACGCGCTCGGGTCGAACGGCGTCGCGCTCAACATCGCCACTCTCGCGCCGCACGGCCCGATCCGGATGTCGGTCATGGGCCTCTCGAAAGGAGAGCCGACCCGTTCGCAGTTGAACAGGATGCGCAGGATGGTCGACCGCTCGATGCGCGACGGCGCGCTCGGGCTGTCGTCCGGATTGATCTACCCGCCGGGCATGTTCTCCTCGACCGATGAACTGACCGAACTGGCGCGCGTGGTCGCGGGGTATGACGGCATCTACACCAGCCACATCCGCGGATCGAGCGAGACGCTCGTCCCCGCCGTCGACGAACTGCTCGGTATCGGTCGCCGGACAGGCGTCCGCGTCCACCATTCCCACAACGAAGCCGTCGGCCGCGATCACTGGTCCAAAATCGACGATATATTAATGATGGAGGAGCAAGCCGAGCGCGAAGGCGTGCGGGTGAGCTTCGACATGTTCCCCTACACCGCGGCCGCGACGATGATGATAGCGATCTATCCTCCGTGGGCGCTCGAGGGCGGAGTCGAGGCGCTGATCGATCGGTTGAAGGATCGAGCGACTCGCCGTCGGATCGAAAGTGACATCCGGCGAATCAGGCCGTCGTGGCCGCCGTGGACCGAAAACGGATGGCCTCACAATCTGGTCGGCGCGACCGGATGGGATTCGATCCTGATCGGCTATGTCGAGAGCCGTAAAAACAAGCGCTACGAGAACCGCAGCCTTGCCGAGCTGGCGAAGATCACGGGGAAATCTCCATTCGACGCCATCTCGGACCTGATCATCGAGGAGGAGGGGCGGATCTCGATGCTCATCTTCGAGGTCTCGGGCGAGCGGGACGATCGCAGCCGCCTCAACAGATTTGCCGCTCACAGGCTCTGCGCCTTCTGCACGGACGCGGAGGATTACGGGCGCGGACTTCCCCACCCGGCCGCCTACGGAGCCTTCCCGCGGATATTATCGAAGTTCGTCCGCCGCGACGGGACCTTCCCTCTCGAGGAAGCGGTTCGCAGAATGACTTCGTGGCCGGCGCGGATCTTTCAGCTCCGCGATCGCGGAACCATTTGCCCCGGCGCATTCGCGGATCTGGTCGTCATCGATCCGGATCGGATCACCGATAATTCTAATTTTAAAAATCCGCGGCGGCGGGCAACCGGAATCAGCCATGTCGTCATCAATGGAAGCGCAGCTCTGAACCAGAGCGGCATCTCCCCTGTTCCGTTCGGGAAGATTCTTAAAAGAGACTCCTGAGACGGAACCATCCTCTGAAGTGAAGGCGATTTCCGAGCGTCTTCACCGTCACATCAGGCAAGTCGGAATCACCCCACCGGATTCCGATCAACACCACCCGGACCCCAGGTACAAACCGCTATGAGGTAGTGTACATGAACTCAAGGACCTGGAGAAAAGAACGTAAATTATTGATTGGATGGGCTTTAACGCTTCTGATCGCGATTCTGGCCGGCCAGACTGCATCTGCGCAGCCGACCGATGCCGCTCAGACGAAAATATCCGGCGCCATCACCAGCCTGCCAGAGGGCTGGATCGGCGAATGGGTCGTCGGCAGGACGAAGGTCAAGGTAACGGAATCGACGAAGATCGACCAGTCGAGCGGCAGAGTCGCCGTCGGCGCGCTGGTCGAGATCAAGGGCGCGAGGCAGGACGGCGTCTTCATCGCGCGGGAAATCGTGGTCAAACTCAATCCTCCGCCCGGGATTCCCGTTAAATTCGTCGGCAAGATCGAGGATCTGCCGAGCACGCCCGGCCGGCTTGGCGACTGGGTGATCTCGGGCCGCAAGGTGATCGTCGGGTCCGACACGCGGATCGACGAAGACAACGGACCGGTCGCGGTCGATGCGCTGGTCACAGTCGAGGGCCTGGCGCGAAACGACGGGACGATCAAGGCAGTCAAAATCGAGGTGCTGCCGGATGTCACCCCCGGCATCCAGGTAAGATTCACCGGCAAGGTCGAGAAACTGCCCGATACTCGAGGGCGCATCGGCGACTGGGTCGTCAGCGGTCGCATCGTGACCGTCAATGAACGGACGGTCGTCAACCAGGAGCATGGTCCGGTCATGATCGGTTCGATCGTTCAGGTCGAGGGCCTGCTCCAGCGCGACAGGTCTGTGCTTGCCGCGAAGATCGAGGTCAAACGTCCGGTCGTCACGCCTGACGTGCGCGTCCATTTTCGCGGAGAGATCGAGAGCCTGCCTGCCGACGGCCTGATCGGTACGTGGGCGGTCAGCGGTCGCCGGGTGATGGTCACGTCGGAGACGAAACTGAATGAGGAGAGCGGGAAGTTCGCCGTCGGAGTGATGGTCGAAGTGAGGGGCATCCTGAGCGACGGCATCGTCAAGGCGCTGATCATCACCGCCCGCGGAGAATCCCCCGCGCCGAACTACATCAGATTCTCCGGCATCGTTCGCAGCCTGCCGGATACGGCCGATCTGGTCGGCGACTGGAAGGTCGGCGAACGAACCGTCCACGTCCTGGCCGGCACGCAGATCATTCAGGAGAAGGGGCGCGTCCGCATCGGTTCAGTGGTCGAAGTGATCGGGACGCTTCTCGATGACCGCACGGTCAATGCGCGGCGGATCGAGGTCAAGGCCGTCGCCGGCGGCAATATCGATTACATCAGATTCTACGGGACTATTCAGTCTCTGCCGGAAGGCACGCTGACGGGAACCTGGCGAGTCGGCGGCAAGGCGGTCAATGTCTTCGAACGGACACGCATCATCCGCGAGCACGGACGCGTGCAGGTCGGCGCCTTCATCGAGGTCGAGGGCAACCTGCTCGATGACGGTTCGATCAATGCCTTCCGGATCGAGGTCGAACGGGACGCCAACGCTCCCGACGGCGCGATCGGATACATCAACTTTTACGGCGTGATCCATTCGCTGCCGGACGATCCGAACTTCATCGGACCGTGGCGCGTCGGCGACAACAAGCTGGTGGTCACCGAATCGACGAAGATCGATCAGAGCAGGGCCAAAGTCGAGGTCAATGCCTTCATCGCCGCTCACGGATACCTGATGGGCGATGGGTCGGTGACGGCCATCCGGATCAGGGTGCTGCCGGTCTCGCCTGCGGCTGATCCGGCGCACCCGCGCAGCTACATCGAGTTCATCGGCACGGTCGAGAGCCTGCCGGAGACAGATAATCTGGTCGGCGACTGGGTGGTGGCCGGACGGACGGTTCACGTCTACCGCCGGACGAAGGTCCATCGCGGACACGCTCAGGTCCGTGTCGGATCGACCGTCGAGATCACCGGAGTCGAACTCGCCAACGATGAGGTCGACGCCCGCGAGATCGAGGTCGAATTCGGCCCCGGCGGCGCGAGCTTCGTGGGCTATGCCGCGCTGACATCGGTCAACGCCGGCAGCTACGGAGCGCTCAACTCTCCGTCATCGATCATCGCTTCGTTCGGCTCCGATCTGGCGTCGGGGATCGCCGTGGCGCAGAGCCTGCCGCTGCCGACCTCGCTCGGCGGAACGACGGTTCTGGTCGACGGGAAGCCCGCCGGTCTCTTCTTCGTCTCGCCGGGTCAGATCAACTATCAGGCGCCGGAGGGCCTGCTGCCCGGAACCGCGATGGTCTCGGTCCAGCGCGACGGCGTGACGGTCGCCCAGGGCGAACTGACGATCGAGCCGGTCTCGCCGGGCATCTTCACCGCTGATGCGAGCGGTCAGGGCGCCCCGGCCGGACTCCTGCTCAGAGTCGGCGCCGACGGCCGCCAGTCATATGAGCCGCTGACCCGGTTCGACTCGGCCTCGAACAGGCTCCTGCCGGTGACGATCGCCAGGAATTCGGGCGACAAGCTCTACCTGGTACTCTTCGGGACCGGCCTGCGCGGCGACGAGGACGGCGTCGAAGGTCTGATCGAGGCCTTCGTCGGCGATCATCGCGCCAGGGTGATCTGGTCAGGCGAGGCTCCCGGTTACTCGGGTCTCGACCAGATCAACATCGAACTGCCCGAAGCCGCTTCGGGTCCCGATCTCAACCTGCTGATCAGAATCGGCGACGGCGAGGGCAATCTGATCCGCGCCAATTCGGTCAGGATATCGGTCAATTAATTTCTCCGATATCGATCTCTCAGGGAGCCGCAACCGGGTTGCGGCTCCCTTTTTCGTTGTGGGAAAATCGGCTCTCGTAACCGCACCGCCGGTTTCGGCGTCATCTAAAGCTGAGCAGTTATTAACCCACAACCAATCCGATCGAGGAGCTCAATGAAAAGGTCCGGTCAATTTCTGTCCGCATTAGTCTTCCTGTTTGCAGCCGTGGTTGCCGCGCAGGCTCAATCGTCGATTACCAGCCCGAAGGATCAGTTCGGCTTCAACATCGGAGACGATTATCAACTGGCCAACTACACACAACTGACGGACTATTTCAAAAAGCTCGACGGTCAGTCCGAGAGGCTGAAGCTGGTCGATATCGGCAGGACTGCCGAAGGCCGGACGATGCATATGGCGATCATCACATCGCCGGCCAATCACGCCCGGCTCGACCGGTTCCGCGAGATCTCCGCGCGACTTGCGCGCGCCGAAGGGCTGACCGATGAGCAGGCCCGGCAGCTCGCCCGCGAAGGCAAGGCGGTCGTCTGGATCGACGGCGGCCTTCACGCTACAGAAACGCTTGGCGCTCAGCAATTGATCGAAACCGTCTACCAGCTGGTCAGCCGCGACGATCCCGAAACCCTGCGTTTTCTCGACGACCTGATCATACTCTGCTGCCTCGTGAATCCGGACGGAATGGAGCTGGTCTCGAACTGGTACATGCGCGAGAGCGATCCGCGGAAACGCTCGCTCTCCGGACTGCCCCGCCTCTACCAGAAATATATCGGCCACGACAACAATCGAGATTTTTACATGTCGAACCAGCCCGAGACCGAGGCGATCAACCGCGTCTTCTATCACCAGTGGTATCCGCAGATCGTTTACAACCACCACCAGACGGGGCCGGCCGGGACCGTGCTCTTCGCGCCGCCGTTCCGCGATCCGTTCAATTATCTGATCGACCCGATGGTCATCACCGGACTGGACGTCGTCGGCGCGGCGATGCACAACCGTTTCGCGGCCGAGAACAAGCCCGGCGCAACTACCCGAACCGGCGCCGGATACTCGACCTGGTGGAACGGCGGGCTGCGGACGACCGTCTACTTCCACAACATGATCGGCCTGCTGACGGAGACGATCGGCAATCCGACGCCGATGGAGATCCCCTTCGTCGTCAACCGCCAGCTTCCCCGGGGAGATCTTCCCTTCCCGATCGCGCCGCAGAAATGGCATTTCCGCCAGTCGATCGAATATTCGCTGACCGCCAATCGCGCGGTCCTCGATGTCGCGTCGAAGAACCGCGAGGATCTGCTCTTCAATATCTACCGCATGGGCAGAAATTCGATCGAAAAGGGGAGCCGCGACAACTGGACTGTCTATCCTCGTAAGATCGCGGAGGTGCAGGATGCGGTCGATAAAGAGCGACGCGGCAATCGCGGCGGCGATCAGGAGGAGACATTCTCGCTCGGCGGTTTCGCGCCGGGCGCGCCGCTCAAATTCTACGAGATGCTCCGCAAGCCCGAGAATCGCGATTCGAGAGGCTACATCATCCCCTCGGACCAGCCCGACTTCCCGACCGCGACCAGATTCGTCAATGCGCTGATCAAGAACGGGATCGATGTCCACACGGCGAAGAGCGATTTTCAGGTCAACGGCAGGAGCTACCGCGCCGGATCGTACGTCGTCAGGACGGCACAGGCGTTTCGCGCTCATATCCTTGATATGTTCGAGCCGCAGGATCATCCGAACGACTTCCAGTATCAGGGAGGCCCGCCGATCCCGCCCTATGACAATGCAGGATGGACGGTGGCCTATCAGATGGGCATAAAATTCGACCGGATTCTGGACGGCTTCGACGGTCCGTTCGAGAAGATCGAGGGGTTGGCGCGGCCTCCGGCCGGCAAAGTCATCGCCGGCTCGGGAAGACCGGCCGGCTGGCTGCTTTCGCCGCAATACAACGACACCTTCATCGTCATCAACCGGCTGCTCAAGGACGGCGATGAGGTTCACCGGACGCTGGCGCCGGCCCGTGCGGACGGGAGGACCGTCGCACCGGGCAGCCTCTTCATCCCCGCCCGCGGAGGCGTCGAGAAGAAACTCCAGAAGATGGCTTCCGATCTCGGCATCGAATTCACCGCCACATCGACAAAACCGGAAGGTGAGATGAAGAAACTGCAGCAGGTGAGAGTCGGGCTGTGGGACCGTTACGGCGGATCGATGCCTTCGGGATGGACTCGCTGGCTGCTCGAACAGTTCGAGTTCCCGTTCAGCGTCGTCTATCCGAAGACGCTCGACGCAGGCGACCTGAACTCGAAGTACGACGTTCTGATCTTCGTCACCGGAGCCGTACCGCCGGTCAGGGAACAGCAGGTCGGACGCGGTCAAGGCCGTGGCGAACAGTCGGACAACATCCCGGAAGAGTTCCGCGCCATGACGGGAAACATCACTCCGACCGAGACGATCCCTCAGCTCAGGAAGTTCCTCGAAGCCGGCGGAACGATTCTGACCATCGGATCGTCAACCGCTCTGGCCTATCACCTCGGCCTGCCGGTCGAGAACGCGCTCACCGAAATGGCCCCGAACGGCAACGAACGCCCGCTGCCGCGAAGCAGATACTACATCCCGGGTTCGGTTCTCGAAGTCGCGGTCGACAACACCAATCCGCTCGCCTTCGGCATGGAATCGAGAGCCGACGTCATGTTCGACAACAGCCCGGTCTTCAGAATCAAGCCCGAAGGACTGCTCAGGGGTGTCCGCCCCGTCGCATGGTTCGACAAAGCCGATCCTCTGCGCAGCGGATGGGCGTGGGGGCAGAAATATCTTCAGGACGGAACGGCCGTGGTCGAAGCGAAGGTCGGCGCCGGCAGACTCGTCCTCTTCGGGCCTGAGATCGCTTTCCGAGCCCAACCCCACGGGACGTTCAAGTTCCTGTTCAACGGGATCTATATTTTTTAACGCAGAGAGACAGAGATTTATTGATTATGGCAATGTTCGATAGGTGCCCACCGGACGAGACTTGAGGTTTGAATATCCACCACATCAATCTCTGCTCCCTCTGCGCCTCTGCGTTAAAAAAATAGAATACTCAGATTCCACAGTACCTGGCTTGCCTGTGGATTGAGTTTTTCAACCATCGACCTTTTCGCGGAGCAGGAAGATCTCGCCTCTCAACCTGTCGATCATCCGCAGGCTGCCGGTGTCTTTCCGCGCGACCTGCGCCCTGTCGCAGTGCCAGAGACAGAGCCCGAGCTTGGCCACCGATCGCAGAAACTGTCTCCGCACCCGTCGCTGTTCAGGGTTCCAAAGCGACGAGAGCACCCATTTCGACCGGGCGAAGACCGAAACGGTCAGTTCGAGCTGACGGGGCGAGATCAGCCCCCGCGCGACCTCCGGGGCGAGCGTCCGACGAAGTATCCGCCCCTCGCGTCTGACCGACCTGGCGATAATCCATAGAAATCCGATGAACAGCGGCATCTCGAACAGAAAATATCCGAAGATGAAATAACTGCGATCGAATGACGCCAGCGCGTTCCAGATGCCGTGAAGCAGCATGGCCACGATCAGCCCGACGGCCGGCGCGATCAACTTCAGTCTTTGAAGATGCGACTCGCGCGCGACTCCGACGCCGATCCCTGTCATGCTCGTAAAGAGCACGTGCGAGAACGGCGCCATCAAACCACGCAGCATGAATGTCCCCATCAGCGCCGGATAACCTCCGCGGGCAAGGCTTCGACCGTAGTAGTCGACATTCTCCATCATCGCGAATCCGAGCGCCGCGACTCCGGCGTAAACGATGCCGTCAACCACGCTGTCGAAATCCTTTCTGAACATCAGCGCGACCAGAAAGACGCCCGTCCCCTTGAGCAGCTCCTCGATGAACGGCGCGAAGACTATCCCGGTCAGCAGATCGCCGATCGCTCCCGTCGCCAGATCGTTGAACCACGCCGAAAAGAGCACCGAAATCGTCGCCCCCCATCCGAAGGCGAAGGCCAGCGTCATCGGCGGCTCGGGATCGAAACGGTCGAGCCAGAGGAAGATCGCAAGATAGAAGACGGCCGGAATGAACGCGATCAAAGTGCAAATCAGCGCGACGCGGAATCCCAGATTGAGACCCGTCAGCCCGAGCAGCAGCATCCCGATGAAGGCGTAGAACCCGAGCAGCATCCCCGTCCAGATGCTCCGCACGGGTCGCCCGGAATCGTGCGCCGGATCGTAGAGGCCCATGTGATCCGCGGCCTCATGAATGATCTGGCGCGTCTCCTCAGGCACGCTCAGGTCTTCAGAGACTGCATCGCGCTGTGAAATCGCATGATCCTCGATCGTGATCTTCAAACGCGGCCCGCCCGGCCCCAGCTCGATCGAATCCCCGTCCTCCAGCCACTCGCTGTCGATCAATCGCCCGTTGAGCAGAGTTCCCTCTCCGCCTTTCTGATCCACCAGATAGTAGCCGTTCAGATCCCAGGCGATCAGCGCGTGATGGTCCGAGACCCGCTCCCGATCGATGCGGATGTCGCAATCCGGACCGCTTCCGATCAGCAGGTACCTGTCCTCAACGGCCCCGAGTAGGTGCTCCCTCCGACTCTCCCTATCATCATTAATATATAGTTTCAGCATGACGATTTCTCAGACGATCCCCGCGAATTGTAACCGCAACTTCTCGAATTGCCCACAATTGTCCGGATCCACACTGAGTACTCTGGAAACTAAATTATTGAGCTATGGAATCGCAGAGGCGCAGAGGGGGCAGAGGTTGATATTTTGGATATTTATCTCCGGAGTATCACTCAATGGACGTATAAAGAACGTTACCATGCTCAAAAAAAATCTCTGCCCCCTCTGCGCCTCTGCGTTTAAAAAAAAAGACTTAGTTTACATAGTACTGATGTCGAAAATTTCCTGTTGCAATCCCCGTAATTATGATTAAGATTAGAGTTCCGAGGTCGAAGTCCCCGTCACCGGCCATTGGCTCATTCGGATCACCTGAGGATGAATTTCTACCCCCGGCGAAATCATTCAGTTTGAACTGCGAATAAAAACCGAAGCCCCTGATCAATCACAGGAGATTAACATGCGCAGATTTTCAATCATTCTTGCACTTCTGATGTTTTTGCCGATAGCCGCGGCCGCGCAGGATACGCCGAAAGTCGAGATCTTCGGAGGCTATTCCTACCTGCGACAGACCGACAATCTGATCGGAGAGGATCTTCACGGATGGAATGCTTCCTTCACCTCGAACTTCACGAAGTGGGTCGGCCTGGCCGCCGAGTTCAGCGGCCA
This sequence comes from uncultured Acidobacteriota bacterium, assembly GCA_937967285.1. Taxonomy (GTDB): domain Bacteria; phylum Acidobacteriota; class Blastocatellia; order RBC074; family RBC074; genus JADJXM01. The sequence continues at coordinate 670 of CALBSU010000444.1, read as the reverse complement.
TTACGGAGACGCTTCCCTGACGCCGGGGCTCAAGGCGGACGTCGCAACGCACCTCTTCACGGTTGGTCCCAGGTTCTCGTACCGCGGTTCGGAGGCCGTCACGCCATTCGCCCACGTGCTGCTCGGCGCGGCGCGATCGGATGTCACGTTCTTCCTCCCCAACGGGCGAAACAGGATCAATGAATCGGCATTCGCTCTGATCGTCGGCGGAGGTCTCGACGTCAAGGTCCACGACAACGTGGCCATCCGGCTCTTTCAGGCCGACTACGTCCTGACCCGCTTCAACTCCGATAACCAGCACAACTTCCGAGCCTCGACCGGTCTGGTCTTCAGACTGGGAGAAAAATAAGTAGAAAGTAGAAAGTAGAAAGTAAAAAGTAGAAAGTGCAAACGGCAACTCAGTCTGCACTTTCTACTTTTTACTTGTAGATGGTCAGCCCTTGAGAAAAAAATATTAGACGCCAAGAGAGCCAAGATGGAATTCATGGCGGGATAACTCACACTTCCTCCATCTCGCCGCTCGAACATCCGTTAAATCCGGATCTTCATTGCCTTAATAACGGATGTTAAGCACTTCAGGATTGGAACAATCAGTTGACAGCCTTATTGCCCCGCAGGGGCAATAGAAAATAGCCCGGGGCAAGCGCGAAGCGCGCCGCCCCGGGTGACC
>CALBSU010000443.1 GCA_937967285.1 uncultured Acidobacteriota bacterium | reverse complement strand
TGCTGATCGAGATCGAGCCGCTGACGCTCGAGATCGAGTTATAGCGGTAGCTGATCTCGTTCGGCACCCGGACCTCGAAGCGGACGCTTGCATTGCAGTTGCAGTTATCGGGGTATTTCGCGCGGACGCTGACGGTGTTGCCGCTGCTCTGATCCTCGATCGAGATCTGGTCTCTGTCCCGTCCTTCCTTCCAGGCCGTGATCTGAATCTGATTTCCGTTGTAACCGGTGACGGTGATGTTCCCGGATACGTTTTTGACGCTGACGGTTCCGCCGGCGCCGAGCCCGTAGGTCTGCTGAAAATCCTGCGCCGCGACTCCCGTCCCGCAGGCGAGGCAGATCATCAGGATGCCCAATAAAGTCGTCATTTTGCTCATCTTCATAGTCCTCTCTCACTATTCCTTTTTGATATTGAAACCGGCATTTCAGTCTCGCTGAGTTGGTGACGGAAGAGAGGAAGAAGTTTCAGAAGGAAGAAGAAAATCAGGCGGGCGACGGATTCCCGGCGTACCGGCTTACAAATGCCTGTAAGCCGGTACAGCCGATTGGAATCGGATCAGGATTCGCTGATGCGATAGATGATCCTGCCGTTGAAGATGGTGATCATGACTCGGGTTTCGTGAATCTTCATCGGATCGATTTTGAATAGGTCCTGCGAGAAGACGGCAATATCGGCGAGCATATCCGGAGCGATCCGGCCCTTGATTCCCTCCTCGAACGAGGCAAAGGCGCCGGCGGAAGTATAGGCTTTGAGCGCCTCGGCGATACTGATCCGCTCCTCGGGGATCCAGCCCTTCGGAGGCTGCCCGTCGATCGTCCGGCGATTGACCGCGTTGTGAAGTCCGCGCACCGGACTGATGGTGATCGCCGCCGGCCAGTCGCTGCTGAAGACGAGCCGGGCGCCGGATTTGAGCAGCGAGGCCCACGCGAATGAATAAGGCAGCCGTTCGCCGCCGACCGCTTTAGCCCAGACATCGATCGTTCCGGGATCGGCGTGGATCGGCTCCATCGAGGCCAGGACGCCGAGTTTCGCGAACCTGCCGAGATCGGCCGGCGAGATCGTCTCGATGTGTTCGATCCGGTGGCGCATCTGCCGGCGAGGGTTGCGACGAAGCGTTTCCTCATAAGCGTTGAGCGCCTCACGGACGGAGCGGTCCCCGATCGCGTGGGTATAGATCTGGAAGCCCAGTTCATCGGCTTTGAGGACCAGATCGCGGTACTGCTCGGTCGGCATGGCCAGAATGCCCATCGGCGATCCGTGACCCTGCGGAAGATCGCTGTAGGGTTCGATCATCGCCGCGGTGTGCGACTCGATCACGCCGTCGAGCATGATCTTGACCGCATCGGCCTTGAGCCTGGCTGGCTGATCGAGCTTCGCGCGCAGTTCATCGTACCGCTTCAGATCCTCCGGTTTGGTCTGAGGGCCGATCGAAAAGGCGACGGAGGTGCGGACCGTCAGTTCGCCGGAGGCCAGCAGTTCCTGATAGAGCGAGAGATCGTCAGGCGAGCCGTTGGCATTCTGAATGCTGGTGATGCCGAGCGAGGCCGCCAGTTTGATGCCGCGGCGAATCGCATCGAGCTTGTTCTGCCGTGTCGGCGGCGGAATGAGTCTTCTGACCAGCGACTGCGCGCCTTCCTTGAGCGCGCCCGTCGGTTCGCCGGATGGATGACGGACTATCTCGCCGTAGCCGTCGAACTTCGTCTGAGAATCTATGCCGGCCAGTTCGAGCGCCTTGGAATTGACCCACGCGCTGTGCCCGTCGTAGGCGCTGAGGAAGACCGGCCGGTCGCGCACCACCGCGTCGAGGTAGCTCTTGGTCGGCAGGCCTCCGGGAAACTTCGTGTACTCCCATCCCCTGCCCCTGACCCACTCCGCGTCCGGGTTATTTCGCGCCCAGGCGCCGATCCGCTCGATCATCTCGGCCACGGTCTTCGATCCGGTCAGGTCGATCTCGGAAAGACCCAGCGACCCGCCGAGAAAATGGATATGCGCATCGTTGAATCCCGGAGCCGCCAGCGCGCCCTTCAGATCGACCACCTGAGTCGCCGGGCCGGTCAGCTTCCGGATCTCGTCCGTCGAACCGACGGCGGCGATACGTTCCCCTTTGATCGCCACGGCCTGCACGAAGCTCTCCCCCTCGCCGGTCCAGATGCGCCCGTTGATCAGCGCCAGATCGGCGGTCTCCGGAGTCTGCAACGCCGCGAAAACAATCAGAAGTGAGATGAGTAAGCGTATCTTCATTATTTTTATGCTCCAGGGAGCGCACGCATCCTGCCTGCAAAAAAATTATGCAGGCAGGATGCCTGCGCTCCCGGGATTGATAATGGGTTTGATGACATCGCACGACTCGGCGGCGAAGGAGGCCTTGAGTCGAGCGAACATCTCCTCGTCGGTATAGGTCCCGATGATCGAGCCGCCCGAGCCGGCGAACTTCGCCGAAGCGCCCTCGGCCCTGGCGACCTCGATCATCCTGACGTGCTTGGGATTGAGATTGTAGATGCTGCTGCGCAGATCGAAATTCCGGTTCATCAGACGAGCGAGTTCGGCATGATTCCCCTCGAGCAGACAGGTCCGGGCCAGTCGGGCAAGCTCCGCGAACTCACGCATCGCGTCGACCACCAGCGGCTCTCCGTTGTCGTATCGTTTGCGGATGTCGTTGTGAAAGACCTCGGAAGGTTCGGCCAGCTCGGTCTGATAGGCGATGTAGACCGGCGGCAGGAGGGCCGGGTCGAGCCTTTCGTAGATCCCGTGGCCGTGAGTCTCCATGAACTCCCTGTCGAAATCCATGTAGACCAGTCCTTCATAGACTTGCGAGACCCTGTCCTGCAGACCGGCGCTGATGCCGAGCTCCTCCTTCTCGACCGAGAGGATGAGACCCGGAAGTATCTCCTCCGGGATCGTCACCTTGTAGAACCAGCAGAGCGCCCGCATCGTCGCCGTCACGATCGCGCTCGAACCGGCCAGCCCGACCTGGCGCGGTATGTTCGACGAATAACGCATCGAAAAGTTTTCGCGCGGAAGTTCGATGCCCTTCTGCTGGCAGTGTTCGGCGAACCGCTTGATGGAGGCCTTGACCAGTCTCAATCCGCCGTAATAACCGTTGAGCCGCGTATCGTAAAGAAAATGATCGAGATCCTCGAACCGGCAGTGATCCTGGCGCGTCGGGATGATCTCCAGCTCGGGCCATTCGTAGATGACGACTTCGGCATGGAAGTTCCTGACGATCAGGCTGATCGTCCTGCCGTTATAACCGTCTGACGGATTGCCGATCAGTCCTGCCCTCGCAAAGGCCTTTGTCTTATGAATTCTCACCCAGCAGTTCCCTCACGTGTTGGCGCAGTTTCTCGCCGTAGACGGGGTCGGTCAGCGCGAACTCGACGAAAGTTTCGAAGTAGCTCTCGAAGTTGCCGATGTCGTAGCGTTTTTCATCGGGCGGGAGACGAACGCCGACGATCCGACGGCCCGCTTTACCGAGCAGGCGGATGGCATCGGTCAACTGGATCTCTCCGCGATGGTCGAATCCGGTCTGTCTGATGGCGTCGAAGAGATCCGGGGCGAAGACGTAACGACCGGCGATCGCCCAGTTGCTCGGCGCCTCAGCGACCTTCGGCTTCTCGACGAGATCAGAGATGACAAATACATCATCGTCCGAAGCGGGATTGACGATGCCGTACATCGAGACCTGTTCGCGGGGAACCTCCTCGACGGCGATCGCGCAGGCAGCGTCATGCTGCTCGAAGGCGCCGATCAGCCGGCTGACGACGTCGGACGGTTTGTGACGTCCGATTATCGAATCTCCGAGCGCGACGACGAACGGCTCGGTCCCGGCGAACGATTCGGCGCACAGAACGGCATCGCCGAGTCCCCGCTGGCGCCGCTGTCTGGTGTAGAGAAAGTTGATCCCGATCCGCTCGTATTCCAGCTCCTCGAGCAGGTCCTCCTTGCCCGATTCGCGGAGGTTGCGGACCAGATCCGGATCGTCGTCGAAGTGGTCCTCGATCGAACTCTTTCCGCGGCCCGTGACGAAGAGGATCCGTTCGATGCCGCAGAGATTGAGCTCTTCGA
>CALBSU010000442.1 GCA_937967285.1 uncultured Acidobacteriota bacterium | reverse complement strand
ACCTGCCCCTGATTGAGCCAGGTATGCAGAGCTGCGAAATCCAGCAGGTCATTGTCTGACGCTGCCGCCTGCTCGTGGACAGTAATGCCGCCGCTCGACTGATCGTAGACGCCCCATTTCTGAACTCCGACCGGAATGAAGATCGACTCGATCTGCCCGTTGTATGCCGCCGGAACGGCTGACTGCAGGTCGTTGGACGCCCGGCCTGTGCCGATCCTCTCGTGAAACCTCTCGCTTGCCTGCTGGCGCCCGGCGCTGAGCAGCGGTTCGGCGATCTCCCATGCCCGCGTCCTGAGATCCTCGTCGTCGAGCTGATCAGGATTCCCGGTTACCGCCTCGTCAGCGAGATGACGATACGAATTGACGCTTCTGTAAAGGGCGATCAACTTCCCGTCGCCGGCCGCGACAAGCGGCGAGCTTTCACCTTCGAGCGTCTTCGAGACTCCCGCTTCGATCTCGCGCAGATATTCGATCACTCTCTTGTAGGCATCCTCCTGCCCGAGCCCCTGACCGTGGAAGACGGCCGCTCCGGCCTGCGCGCGGGTGTGAAACTGCAATTGCTCCTCGAAATCATAGCGGTCGAGGATCTCCCGCATGCTCTCAGGCATGTTTTCAAGCCGGACTTCGACCGACCCGTATCCGGTCGCTTCGAGCAACCGGACCTGCTTCTGACTGATCGCCAAAATATGGAATGTCTGGTCGTTGGCCAGCACCTGCCAGAGCGGCTTGAGATGAAACCTTTCGCCGACCGCGAGTGTCTCGGTGAACCTGAAAGGCAGCCGGTAATGGCGCGTTTCATTTGATGAGATGTAGACCGCCAGTCCGTCGCTCTGGAATTTCCAGAAGGCCGGATCGCGCAGGAGCGCGGTGGCCGGTTCGAGCATATCTCTAACCTCGACCGAACGCATTCCAGTCTCGCCAAGTCGCTGTTCGGCGGCGGTCAGCAGATTCTTGAAGCGGATCGGGTCCTGTTCGGTCCCGGGATAGTGACGGTGAGTCGGAAGATAGATCGATACGTGCATTCCGCCGCCTTCCGCGGCAAGAGCCCTCAGTTCATTTACGGATATGATGGACATTTTGCGTACCTCCTTTCCATCGGCGTGTCGATGAATGTCAGGCGAATAATGAAGCCGGCTCGCGGGCAATGATCGATCATACAGATCGCATCAGCGCGCGCTGAGCGGCCAGAATTTCGGAATCAGCAGCAGGGCGATGATTCCGAGGAGCAGGTCGAGAACCAGGCCCATGCGAACGAAATCCCTGAAGGTATAGTTACCCGGACCGTAAATCATCAGGCTGGTCTGATATCCGATCGGCATGGCGAAAGCGGCTGAAGCTCCGAAGTTGACCGCCGCCAGGAGAGCCATCGGGTTGAGTTCCATCGCTCCGGCAACCGAGAGAGCGATCGGCGCCAGCAGCGGCACCGTCCCGCTGTTCGACATGAATTCGGAGACAATGACCGCCGCCAGAAAGAAACCGGCCAGCACTACGAACGGACTGGCGACGCCGCCGAGCAGAGAGACTCCGCGAGCGAGCGCATCGGTGATTCCCGTCTTCTCGAGCGCACTGCCGAGCGCCAGTGATCCGGCGAGCAGAAAAATGATGCTCAGATCCACCGCCTGATACGCCTGCCGCGGCCGAAGCGAGCCCGTCAGCATGAGCACCGCGCACCCGGCCACAGCCGCTGTGACGATCGGGAGCAGTCCGAAACTGACTGTCGCGATGACGCCGATCAGGGTGATCAGAGTGATGACGACATTCCTTCCCGGACGCTCTTCCGGACGCGGCGGCGTACCGATCACCAGGAATCCCGGCATCTCGGCGAGCATCTGCAGGGTTTCCGGCCTCGCTTCGACGACCAGCACATCTCCCGCCTGCAGAGGCGTCGTGGACGGCCGGCCGCGCGCCGGTCCGCGCCGGCGGAGCGCGAGGACTACGGCATCATACCGCTCGAAGAATCTCGCCCCCTTGATCGTGCGACCGATCAGCCCGGAGGTGCTGAGCACCACCACCTCGGCCAGCGGAAGCATCTGATTGCCGCTCTCGACCGGCACCGCGGCTGCGCCGCTCCCCCCTGACAGTTGCTCCTCGGGTCGATGCAACTGAAAGCCTTCGATCGTCGTCAGCTTCAGCACCTGATCGATCGGACCGCGGACTCTGACTGAATCCCCGGACAGAAACTGCTCTGAGGCCGCGTCAAAATCGACGCTGCGGCTGCCGCGCACAACTTCGACAAGCTCGACATCGAAATCCCGTGCGATCTGGCCGCTGTCGATAGCCCTGCCGATCCACGGCGACCATGGCCGGATCAGAAACTCTGCCAGGTAATTGCCCGATGCCTCTATCACCTCCAGCTTCTCGGTCTTTCCGCTCGGCAGAAAATTCCGCCCGATCAGCAGGATATAGGCCATCCCGCCGATCAGCATCGGCACTCCGACCTTGCCCAGCTCGAACATCGTGAAACCCGGAAGCCCCTGACTGACGGCGTATTCGTGCGTCACCAGATTGGTCGATGTCCCGATCAGCGTACACATCCCTCCGAACGTGGCGACATGCGACATCGGCATGAGAATCTTGCCCGGACTCAGCTTCGCTCTCCGGCAGACCTCAAGAACGATCGGAATGAAGATCGCCACAGCCGCCGTGTTATTGATGAAGGCCGAGATGAAGCCGATCACCAGCATGATCACGATCGTGAAGAGAAGCTCGCTGTGCACCAGCGGCGCAAGCAACCTGCGCGCGACGAAACTGAGAGCCCCCGTTCTCTCGATCCCGGCCGAGAGAACCAGAATCGCCGCCACCGATATCGTCGCCGGATGGCTGAATCCTGAAAAAGCCTCCGCCGGAGTCAGCACTCCTGTCAGCAGCAGCCCGAGCAGCGCCAGCAGCGCCGTCAGGTCCGGCGGCAGCTTCTCGCTGATGAACCCGTAGACTGCCGCCATCAGTATCAGAACCGTCATGACGATTCTGAAGACATCGATAGTGAAGAGATGGTCAAACATTGTTTCAACTTACCCGATCATGCCGTGCCGGAAGACAGCATTGATGGTTGGCCGAACCCGATTCGCCGGGCATCGTCTTCTCGAACTGCCCGGCTGGCTTGCCTGTCGAACTTGCTGAACGGATAATAACTACGATAGAGGATAGACACACGGCCTGCAAGCTGGTCATGATATTAAGTATGAAACCCGGCAAAGCGACCGGGCGACAGCAGTTGACGAATCACACCTGAGGGGACCGCAGGGCGTTTCCCCCTCACAAGATCGAGTAAAAAACCGAAAATCCGGAGTAACGGGATGACTACAAGAGTCATGGGCGGCACATGTTTATGTCTGCTGGGTCTGATCATGCAGGCATCGGCGGGAAGTCTGCAAGCAGGTACGGCACGAGTTGACATCACTCCGCCGGCTGGTCACGTCATGGGCGGGTACGCCAATCGGCAGGGGCCGTCGAAGGGAGTACACGACCCGCTCTACGCGACGGTGCTCTTGCTGAAATCTGACGAAACGACGGTGGCGCTGATCAGTTGCGATCTGCGTTCGTTCCCATCTGAACGGATCGTCAATGAAGCCCGGCGGCGCAAACTGGCCGATCACGTACTGATCTCGGTCACGCACACGCATTCGGGTCCGATGACCTGGGAGGACAAGAGCTGGCCGAACCGCGAGAGATCCTGGTTTGCCGAGACGGAAGAGAAGATCCTGAAAGCGATCGAAGAGGCATCGGGCAAATTGTTCGAGGCTCGCATCGGAGCCGGTTACGGTGAGGCATATCTCGGCCACAACCGGCGGATGGTCGGCGCTGACGGTAAGACGACGATGTTCTGGCGCAACGAGGAGCGCCGTCCGACATCGCCGATCGACCCGACTGTCGGGGTGATCCGCGTAGACGATGCGACGGGGGCTCCGCGGGCGATCCTCGTCAATTACGCCTGTCACGCGGTGGTGCTCGGTCCCGACAATCTGATGATCTCGGCGGACTATCCGGGCTACATGGCGCGAAAGATCGAGAGTGAATTCCCGGGCACACTCTGCCTCTTCGTGCAGGGAGGCGCCGGCGACATCAATCCTTATCTCGATAAACAGCCGGTCGACCGGAACGGATTCGGCGAGGCCGAAAAGACGGGGCTCGCTCTGGCCGCCGAAGCGGCGAAGATTGCCGGAAGAATAAAGACCGAAGCTGACGGATCGATCCGGGCGATCGCGGAGACTCTCGAGTTCCGCGATCGCTGGGAGCCCGGCCGGAGCGTTCGCACAGGGCTGACCACATTGCTCATCAACCGGCGAATCGGCATCGCGACGGCGCCGGGCGAGCCTTTCGTCGATCTGCAGATCGCGCTGCGCGACAAGTCGGAACTGCCTTACGTCTTCCTCTTCGGATACACATACAGCGACGGCGGCGAATGGGCCGGCTACATCCCGACGATCAGGGCCGCGACCGAGGGCGGCTACGGCGCCGGATACAATACCCGGATCGAGGTCGGCGCCGGAGAGGCTATCGTCGACCGAGCCGCGGTCAACCTGCTCAAGATG
>CALBSU010000441.1 GCA_937967285.1 uncultured Acidobacteriota bacterium | reverse complement strand
GTCATCTCGCGCGGTTTGCCGTCGTATAGATATTTCGTCGGATCTCCCGAGACCAGATCGAGCGTGTAGAGCGTGAATCGCTTGCCGGCCGAGACCGTGTGCGTCCAGGCGACCGCGCTGTTGAAGCCGATAGCCACGCCCGGCGATCCGAGCAGGCCGACGCCGTAGACGTTCAGCTTGCCCGGTATGATCAGGTGCTTCTCCCAGAACCGGTTCGATCCGACCCACGGATAATGCGGATTTGCGAGCAGCATTCCGCGGCCTGCGGCGGATCGATCTGAGCCGATCGCCCAGCCGTTGCTCGCGCCGTCGAACTCCGGCAGCTCGAACATTTCGCCTCGCGGCGCGGGCCGTTGACCTTCAGCCGACGGCGGCTCGGCGGTCGCGATCTGATCGGAGAACGCGGTGCTCGTTACGACCACGCTCTGATTGTAGGCCAGCAGATCGACCGGCGTGATCTCGAAGACCCACTCCTGCCCGCGGCACCATCCCGAGACGCCGTTCGCCGTCACCTCGCGCAGATACTGATTGTAACCCGCGACATACCCTTCGATCTGGGCGCGTTCGTCGCCGGGCATCGATTCGAGCATCGCTTTGGCCTGATCGTAGATGCCGAGCGCGCGCATGGCGATGTCGCTGTTGAGATGGCGGTTGTTCTCGCCGGGGCCGAAGAACCTCGCCCTCTCGCCGCGCGCCTTGATCACCTGATCGGCCAGCGAACAGAGATGGTCCTGCGCGAAGGCGTATCCTTCTCCGAATCCGAGACTGCCATAGTCCCTGGCTGTGATGTGAGGGACCCCATGACTTGTCCGCCGGATCTCGGCCTCATACATCGGCTTTTTCTGAACCGCGAAGGCCGTCAGAAATGCCATGCAGATCAGAGCCGACAAAACGATGACGGCTCGCGAAAGATTGTGCCGGGACAGTTTTTTTCTCAGGTGCATGTGTGATGTCTCCAGTATCAGCCTCGTGATTTGAGATAAGCGTCGATGTTCAGAAGCAGAAGCGTCCAGCTCAGGCCGATCAGATACGCTCCAGCGATGTCGCTCGGCCAGTGCGCTCCGAGTGCGACCCGGGCGCTTCCTCCGATAATCAGAATAATGATGCAGGCGAGAATTACGCCGAATGCCGCGCGGCCTTTCATTCGATGCCACGCGAGGACGGCCAGATATCCGAACATCGAGAAGAAGATCAACCCGAAGCCGGAAGGGAAGGAATATCCCGAACTTGACCCGAAAAGGCGGACGAGATCCGGAGTCGGCCTCGGACGGGTGATGATCGGTTTCAGATACGGCTCACCCAGCAGCAACCCGCCGAAACTGGCGAGCGCCATAATTACTCCGCGCCAGCCGGCCAGAAACCAGGCGGCGACGGCGGTGATCGAGAGGGGAATCAGATTCCACGGCGGACTGACGCTGCGCGTCAATATCCGCGCCCATTCGACATTTTCGCCCGAAATTGACTGAATCCATCCCGCCAGCGCCAGATCGCCCGGAAAACGGTCATATACCGCCGCGGCGACCGAAATCATCACCGCCGCCGCCGTCACAGCCAGCCATCGCACCCATCGTTTATTCACGCCTTCACCTCTGGAATCAGAACCGGACAGAGTTGTCCGGATTCTACTCCAGTCAGGCTGAGAGCGCTATCGATTCACGTCGAACAAGATTGTAACTGCTCGGCCAGATAACAAAATGTAATTAGACGCCAAGGCTCCAGGACAGCCAGGAGCCTTGGCGTCTGAATCCAAAGATATTTAGTTTCCAGAGTAATGAGTAGCCTGTAACTTAAGTTTCCTTGTATATTGAATTATCAGAGAAAACATCTTGAT
>CALBSU010000440.1 GCA_937967285.1 uncultured Acidobacteriota bacterium | reverse complement strand
TACTTTCTACTTTCTACTTCCATGGATAACGATCGCTTACTGAAAACGCATAACACGGCGCGATTCTTCACTGAGAACCGGCACATCGCCTGGGTTGTGCTGGCGGCGACTCTTTTGTGGGGAGTTTACGGTTACTACGCGATGCCGAAGCGCAAGGATCCGCTGGTAACCAAGCATTACGTGGTCGCGGTCTGTCCGTGGCCGGGCGCGGGAGCGGTCAAGATCGAGCAACTGGTGACGCGGAAGATGGAGGAGAGGATCGCCGAGAACTCGAAGGTCGACCAGATCACCTCGATCGCCCGCAACGGTGTAACGGTAGTCGAGATCCGGATTCAGGAGAGCATCAAGGACTCCGCGCGCGAGTTCGACGACGTCAAGCTCCGGCTCGACGGCATACGCGATCTGCCCGAAGGAGCGGGGCCGATCCAGTTCTTCAAGGACTTCGGGCAGACGGCGGCGCTGATGCTGACGGTCTCGAGCCCGAAAGTCGACAAGGTCGAACTTTCGCTGCGTTCGGCGGAGATCGCGAAGTCGGTCAGGAACGTGAGAGCCGGACTGCCGGAGGGCGAGAGGCGTTCGGTCATCATTAATTTCCCTGAGCAGGTCGACACCGCGATGATCGCCGGCCTGCGAGATCGGCTTGAGCGCGAAGTCGAGCGGTCGGGCTCAGCCGGAGACGCCCGCCCGTTTGCCGGCCCCGGATTCGCCGGCTTCGACGCCGATGTCGGGACCGATCCCGCGCGGATGGAAGGCATCGTCTCGCGCTTCTTCGAATCGATTGCCGGCGAGATCCATCCGGACATCTGGCGGCCGATGATCATCGGCAGGATCACTGAAGTCGAGCCGGCGCTGAGCAGCGTCGCCGGCAGCAGGTACAGTTACCGCCAGCTCGACGACTTCACGGACCTGATCAAGCGGGAGCTGCAAAACGTGCCGCAGGTCTCGAAGGTCGAACGATCCGGCATACTCGGCGAGCAGGTGGTGATCGAGTACTCGCAGCAGCGGATGGCCGCGCTCGGGACTCCGCCATCGCTGATCGGCCGCGTCCTCGGCGCGCGCAACATCTCGCTGCCCGGCGGCGCGATGGAGATCGACGGCAAGACTCTGTCGATCGATCCTTCGGGCGAGTTCAGAAGCGAGCGGGAGATCGGCGATGTGCTGATCACAACCTCGACGACGGGCACTCCCGTCTACCTGCGCGACGTGGTCGACATCCATCGCGGGTACGAAAGCCCGCCGCGCTTTCTAAACTACATCACGCTGCCCGGATCCGACGGGGCCTGGCAGCGGTCGCGGGCCGTCACGCTGGCGGTCAACATGCGCGAGGGAGAACAGATCAGCGATTTCGGCTCTTCCGTCGATGCGGCACTCGATCGCATCCGGGCGCGCCTGCCGCGCGATCTGGTGCTGTCGAGGGTGTCGGACCAGCCGCAGCAGGTCGAGGAAGACGTCGGACTTTTCATGCGCAGCCTCTTCGAGGCCGTGATCCTTGTCGTCCTGGTTGCGCTGATCGGGTTCTGGGAGTGGCGATCGGCGCTGCTGATCGCGCTCTCGATTCCGCTGACGCTGGCCATGAGCTTCGGGATGATGCGGCTGATCGGGCTCGACCTGCAGCAGGTTTCGATCTCGTCGCTGATCATCGCGCTCGGGCTGCTGGTCGACGATCCGGTGGTGGCCGGCGACGCGATCAAACGCGAGCTGGCGGCCGGAGAAAAACCGGAGATCGCCGCATGGCTCGGCCCGACGAAGCTGGCGACCGCGATCATGTACGCCACGCTGACCAACATCGTCGCATATCTGCCGTTTCTGATGGTCAGCGGCGATATGGGCGAATTCATCTATTCCCTGCCCGTGGTGCTGACGATCACGCTCGTCGCATCGCGGCTGGTGACGCTGACCTTTATCCCGCTGCTCGGCGTCTACCTGCTGCGGCCGGGCAGGAAACCCGAACCGACGATCGAGGAGCGAAGAAGCAAGGGGCTGGCCGGACTCTACTACCGCCTCGGCGGATGGGCGATCGACCATCGCTGGCGGGTGCTCGCCCTCTCAATCCTGATTCTGGTCGGCGGGATGTTCCTTTTCACGCAGCTCAGACAACTGCTCTTCCCGGACGACGACGCATATCTTTCATACATCGAAGTCTGGCTGCCCGAGAATTCGACCGTCGCCGCGACCAACGACGCTGCCAGTCGAGTCGAATCGGTCGTCAAAGATATCGCGGCTGAATACGGGCGCGCGCATCCCGACGGCGACGGCAAGCCGCGCGAGATTCTTGAATCGCTGACGACCTTCGTCGGCGGAGGAGGTCCGAGGTTCTGGTACTCGGTGGCGCCGGAGATGCTGCAGCCGAACTATGCCCAGGTGATCGTGCGGGTGCGCAACAAACACGACTCGCAGCCGCTGGCGGTGCCGCTGCAGAAGGCGCTCGCGGCATCAGTTCCCGGCGCGATGGTCGATGTTCGCCAGCTCAAGAGCGGAAAGAACGTCGGCATCCCGGTCTCGTTCAGAATCTCGGGCGAGGACATCCCGACGCTGCAGGACCTCGCCGGTCAGGTCAGAAACATCCTGCGCGAGATACCGGAGGCCGACCGGATTCGCGACGACTGGGGAGTGACCGGCGTCGTCGCCCGGCTCCAGATCGATCCCGATCGCGCGACGCTGGCCAACATCTCGAACCTCGACGTTGCCATGTCATCCGTCGGAGGATTGAGCGGCCTGCCCGTCACGACGCTGCGCGAGGGCGACAAGCAGATCCCCGTGACGGTCAGAATGCGGAGGGAAGAACGCGCTGATCTTTTCGACCTCGAGAACCTCTACGTCTATTCGATCGAAGGCACGCAGAAGACCCCGCTCCGGCAGATATCGTCGATCGATTACCGGATGGAACCCGAGAAGCTGTGGCGCCTGAATCAGTTCAGAACGATCACTATCTCGTGCTTCCCCGTTCCGGGCGCGCTTGCGTCGGAGGTCTTCGCCGCCGCGCGTCCGAAGATCGACGATCTGATCGCCAGGCTGCCGGCCGGCTACCGCCTCGAGACGGGCGGCGAACAGGAGGAGCGCGGGAAGGGATTCGGCGAACTCGGCGTGGTCATGGTCGTGATCATCCTGAGCATCTTCCTCATGCTGGTCATCCAGTTCAGGAATGTCGTCAAACCGCTGATCGTCTTCGCCGCCATTCCGTTCGGCATCGTCGGCGCCGTCATCGGACTGGCCGTCATGGACATCCCGTTCGGATTCATCGCTTTTCTCGGCATCGCCAGTCTGATCGGAGTCATCGTCTCGCACATCATCGTGCTCTTCGATTTCATCGAGGAGATGCGCGAGCATGGAGCGCCCCTGCGTGAGGCGCTGCTCGATGCCGGACTGGTCAGACTGCGTCCGGTTATGATCACCGTCGGAGCGACCGTCTTCGGACTCGTCCCGCTGGCGCTCAACGGAGGCCCCTTGTGGGAACCGCTCTGCTATGCCCAGATCGGCGGCCTCATCTTTGCCAATTACATCACTAAACTTCTGGTGCCGGCTTTCTACGCCATCTGTGTTCTTGATCTGAAGATCGTCAAGTGGGAAACCAAATGACGGGAGATATTCTCATGAAACGTTTCATCGCAATCTGTCTGTTACTTGCGCCTGCTTCGGTTTTCGCACAGGGCACGCTTCAGGATTACGAACGCGCCAGCGGCCTGCGCGAAAAATACACCGGGCTGGCCGGCAACATGCCTGAGCCCGCCGTCTGGATCGGCAAGACCTCACGTTTCTGGTACCGCAAGGCGGTCAAAGGCGGCAACGAATTCGTCCTCTTCGATTCCGCAACAGCCGCGAAACGCCCGGCCTTCGATCATGAACGCCTGGCGATCGCCCTCTCGACCGCGACCGGCGGAAAGCACACCGCGCTCAAACTGCCGTTTCAGCAGATCGAATTCGTCGATAACGAAAAGGCCATCGAATTCAATGTCGGCGGCGATCGCTGGAGGTGCGACCTGGCGGATTATACTCTTAAAAAATTACCGCCGAACGGGCGAAACGCGCGGCGCGGCGGCATCCCCCTGAGCACTGGGCTTCCCGGCCCGCGCTACAACTCCCCGCAGAACCCGGATGTGAAGGCCTCTCCCGACGGCAAATTGGAAGCCTGGGTCAGGAACTACAACGTCTGGGTGCGCGTGAAGGGCGAAAAGGACGGCTTCGCGCTGAGCTTCGACGGCTCCGAAGGCAACTACTACGCTTTGGCATCGCTCGTCTGGTCGCCGAACTCAAAGATGATCGCCGGTTATCGAGTGCGCCCCGGCTACAATCGCAAAATTCATTACGTCGAATCCTCGCCGGCCGATCAGATCCAGGCGAAGCATCACTCGATGGATTACGCCAAGCCGGGCGATGAGCTCGATCGCCCTCAACCGGTGCTCTTCGATGTAGCGGGAAAGAAGAACCTCGCGATCGACAACGCGCTCTTTCCGAATCCATACCAGTTATCCCGCATCGAATGGCGCAGAGACAGTCGCGCTTTCACATTCGAGTACAACCAGCGCGGGCATCAGATCTACCGGATCATCGAAGTGACCGCGGCCAACGGCGCTCCGCGCGCTGTCATCAGCGAGGAACCTAAGACATTCTTCACCTATTCGAGCAAGAGATACCGCCACGACGTCGCCGACGGCAAAGAGGTCGTCTGGATGTCGGAACGCGACGGATGGAACCACCTCTACCTCTTCGACGGCGCGACCGGCAAAGTGAAGAACCAGATCACAAAAGGCGAGTGGGTCGTCCGCGGAGTCGATAAAGTTGACGACGAGAAACGCCAGATCTGGTTCCAGGCCGGCGGAATGTACCCAGGCAAGGATCCATACTTCGTTCACTACTACAGAATTAATTTCGACGGGACGGGTTTGACGGCGCTGACTGAAGCCGACGCCAATCACAGCGTCAGTTATTCGGACGATATGAAATACTTCGTCGATACGTGGTCGCGCGTCGATCAGCCGACCGTCTCCGAATTGCGCACGACCGCCGACAGGAAGCTGGTGGCGGAGCTTGAAAGAACCGAAATCTCCGAGCTGACCGCCGCGGGCTGGCGTCCGCCGGAGGTCTTCACTTCACTCGGACGCGACGGGAAGACCGATATCTGGGGCGTCATCTACCGCCCGTCGAACTTCGATCCGCTCAAAAAATATCCGGTCATCGAAAACATCTACGCCGGCCCGCACAGCTCGTTCGTGCCGAAGAGCTTCGCGCCGTGGAACCAGATGCAGTCGCTGGCCGAACTCGGCTTCATCGTCGTCCAGATCGACGGAATGGGTACTTCGAACAGATCCAAAGCCTTTCATGACGTGGCGTGGAAGAACCTGGGCGACGCGGGCTTCCCCGATCGCATCCAATGGCACAAAGCGGTCGCGGCGAAATATCCGTACTACGACATCACCCGCGTGGGAATCTACGGCACATCGGCGGGCGGGCAGAGTTCGCTCGGCGGCCTGCTCTTTCATCCCGAATTCTACAAGGTCTGCGTCTCTTCCTGCGGCTGCCACGACAATCGGATGGACAAGATCTGGTGGAACGAGCAGTGGATGGGCTGGCCGCTCGGACCTGAGTACTCAGCGGCATCGAATGTCGACAACGCGCACAAGCTGCAGGGCAAGCTGCTGCTGATTCTCGGAGAGATGGACACCAACGTCGATCCTGCCTCGACCATGCAGGTGGTCAACGCGCTGATCAAGGCGGAAAAGACCTTCGATCTGCTGGTCATCCCGGGAGCGAATCACACCTCCGGCGGCGCATACGGCGACAAGAGGCGATACGACTTCTTCGTCCACCACCTGCTCGGCATCGAGCCTCCGGAGTGGAATACGATGCCGAAGAAAGAAGAGACGCCGTTGCCCGTCGGGGAACGTCAATGATAACAACCGGTATATGGCTGATTGTCAGATCCCATCACGACGAACAAGAAAGGAAAACCTCGAACTCGATACGCTGATGCCGCGGGAATTGCCATGATTGCGGGACTGCGAAATTGAAATAAGAGGTTGGGGGCAGTTTCCACAAATCGCACCTGGCTATCTCAAATCCGAGATTGAAAGGCGGCGCATCATCGGTCGGCGCTTGGACTGATGGGCGTCCATACGCTCGAGCAATGCATTGAGGAAATGAACTGTTTCGACAATGTAAGGTCCCTTATTGAGCATGACGCACTCGGCACGACCGCTCATCACGGCATCGGAGACTTCAGCTCGCGACGGTGAGCCTTTGGTCGCCATCTCCTCCAGAACCTGCGTGGCCCAGATAACGGGGACATGGGCAGCCTCGCACAACCAGAGAATCTCCTCCTGAACCTCGGCCAGCCGCTCGAAGCCGACCTCGACGCCCAGATCGCCCCGCGCCACCATCACTCCGACTGGCGGCGAGCTGAGGCTCGCAAGCAGTAACTGGGGCAGATTCTCGAATGCCCGACGAGTTTCGATTTTCAGAATGATGCCGATGTGCTTGGCGCCCAGCCGGGTCAGATGATCGTGCAACAGCTCCACGTCGGCAGGGGTGCTGACAAATGAGTAGCCTATTAAATCCGCATACGAGACCACGGCTCGCAGATCTTCCAGATCCTTATCAGTCAGTGCGGATACATTCAATTCAGTGTCGGGCAGGTTGATTCCTTTTTCGGGGCGGAGGCGACCTCCTTTGGCGCTGGTATGCGTGATTTCGACGGCGATCACCTCGCCATCGTTACCGAGCACAATGCCTCCGATCTTGCCGTCGTCGAACCAGACATGATCGCCTGTCTTTGCGGCCAGAAAGGCTTCTTTGAGCGTGCATGGTATTCGCGCCGGCTCAATCACTTTGCCTTCGCTGTCCCGCAGAGCATCTCTGCCC
Organism: uncultured Acidobacteriota bacterium; assembly: GCA_937967285.1. Taxonomy (GTDB): domain Bacteria; phylum Acidobacteriota; class Blastocatellia; order RBC074; family RBC074; genus JADJXM01. Next base: position 3,587 of record CALBSU010000440.1, on the reverse strand, counting down.
GGTTCGTCGCTGCGCGTCAGGTGCAGCCGATCGCCTTTGCTCAACTGCAAGGGTTCGACGACTTCCGGTAACTTTGTGAAGTCTGCCTCGCATAACAATTCTTCGTGGCGATACAGTTTCGCGACCAGACCTTTTTCTATGTAAGCGGTATGCCGGAATTCAGCCAGCCGGGAATCGCCGTGAGCGGACTCGATCAACGCTTCGCGTTCCTTGCCGCGTACATCCTTAAAACGAATCAAATCGCCGGGTTCGGATTTTTGCAGAAATTCTCCGGGCATCGGCAGGATCATCGCAACGAGTACGACTGGTTCCTGTGGTGCTTCGACGGAAGTCAACCAGACCCGCGCAGGGGATACGACCAATCCGCGCGCGTCGCGTACCGGTCTGATTCGGACAACTCCCGCTGAAGGCTGTATCGCACCCGTCCGCAGTTTCGGGCCGCCAAGGTCCGCCTGGATTTTGCATTCCCTGCCGATTTCGCGCTGGGCCCGGCGGAGATTACAGACCATGGCCCTCCAAATTTCGGGGCCGTCATGTGCACAGTTGATGCGCATGACATCCATGCCGGCAGCCAGAAGATCCCGGACGAGCCCTGGATTCGTCGCCGCCTCGGTCGGCATCGTAACCATGATCCTGACCGAACGCTTTCCTGCCGGGACCCCGAGCAATGTCTCCGCATGCCGGGTGAGCCGCATCTGACCCGAATCGAAATCCACAGGCGGCTTGACGGCTGGTTGCCACTCAAGTCCCGCCAGCCGATGCAATGCGAAGAGCACGGTGCTCAGCGTGAAGAGCGTGGATGCCTCCATCCGCCCCAGTGAACTCAGACCCAGTCCCGCGAGCGCGAGTTGCAGCGGACGGACATCAACTTGCCGAACCGCCAGGTAATTGATCAGATTCCGCGCGCTGTCGTAATATCCAAGTCCCACTTTATGCAGGCTCTCCTGGTACGACTGCTCGAGTGCCAGCGCTCGATCATACAATTCTTTCACTTCAGGTATCAGCCGTAATGCATGGCTCGCGATCAGGCTTTGACTTGGCGACATACTCCGTCCTTTTTTCTGAACATCTCGGACTTGCCATAAAACAGCTTATCCGGTTCGGAAACCGGCAGTCTAGCCGAAACGTCCTTCAATGTATTCAGCCGTTCGCTCGTCCCTGGGAGAGGAGAAGAGATCCTCGGTCGGACCGTGTTCGATCACCTCTCCGAGCAGCATAAACAGGCATTCATCACTGGCTCGACGCGCCTGCGCCATATTGTGCGTGACTATCAGAATCGTATAACGTCCTTTCAGGTCGAACATAAGATTCTCGATTTCACGTGTGCCGTCGACATCGAGCGCGGAGCAGGGCTCGTCCATCAGAATCACTTCCGGTTTGAGCGGCAGCAGACGTGCGATGCAGAGCTTCTGCTGATGTTCCAGTTGCAGCGTTGCGGCATTGATCCTCAGTCGATCTTTCAGATCTCTCCATAACCCGACATCGGTCAATGCCGATTCGACAGCATCGTCGAGCCTGGATTTGCTCAGCTCCGCCCGCTCATTGTGAAGGCGCAGGCCGAACACGATATTTTCGTAAACTGAGATCGGGAGCGGATTGGGACGCTGAAAGACCATTCCCACGCCCTTGCGCAACTCGACCAGTGAGACGTCCGTGTCATAAATATTCTTGCCGAGTATTTTGATCTCTCCGCTGGTCCTGACGTTGCCGTAGCGTTCGTTGATCCTGTTCAGGCATCGCAACAATGTCGTCTTGCCGCAACCCGACGGGCCGATGAGCGACGTGATTCGGCCATGACGGGCTCTCAGTGTAACGTCTTTCAGCGCCTGAAAATCTCCGTACCAGAGATTCAGATCTCGAGTGTCGACGCTGTAATCCTGTGTATCGATCATCCGAACACTCCACTGACATAATCATATGTTCTGCGATCGGATGGATTATCCGAGAAAATAATCTCGTTTCTGTCGAGCTCGATTATTTCGCCCTTCCAGAGAAACATCGTTCGGTCAGCCAGTCGATGCGCCTGCTGGTTCAGATTGGTTGCGAGAACGATGGTGATTTTCGATCGCAATTCCCTGAGCACCTCTTCGATGCGCATGGTCGTCACGGGATCGATCGCGATCGAGAATTCGTCGAGGCATAAGACTTCAGGTTCGTGCGAAAGGGCCCGCGCAATGGTCAACCGCTGCTGCTGACCTCCGGACAGCTTCGTCCCCAGAGTGTTGAGCCGGTCTTTCACCTCGTCCCACAACGCGGCCTGACGCAGGCTGCGTTCGACCAGCTCATCGATCCTGGCCTTCTCGCGGACTCCGGCCATGCGCGGCGCGAATGCGACATTGTCGTAGATGGTCATCGGCAGTCCCACCGGCAACGGCGCTACCATGCCGATCTTGCGACGCAATTCGTGCACGCTGCGGACGTCCCGGATATCTTCGCCGTCCATCCTGATCGTGCCATTGATCTTCGTCTCGTCCGTGAACTCCAAAGTGCGATTGAGCGCGCGGAGCAGGCTGGTCTTGCCTGACTGCGCGGGACCGATGATCGCAAGTATCTCGTTCTCCCGAACATCAAAGCTGACGCCCTTGATTACCTCACGTGCCCCGTAAAGCAGTTTCAGGTTCTCGACCTCGATTTTTTTCCGCATCATTACCACTTTTTCCTGGAACGCAGATAGAAGCGGAAGGCGATCGAGAATGCGTTGACCGCCAGCACCGTCGCCAGCAAGACCAGGGCCGTGCCATAAGGCAGGGCTTCCGGGACGTCCGGAACCTGGGTCGAGATCGTGAACAAGTGCATCGACAGAGCCATGCACTGATCGAACAGGCCGTATGCGAAAACATCTCCTTCCGCCACTGCCTTGTAGAAGACTGCACCGGTGAACATGACCGGAGCGGTCTCACCCGCCGTACGCGATACCTGCAGAATAACGCCGGTCAGAATGCCGCTGATTGAATTGGGCAGCACGACGTGACGGATGGTTTGCCAGCGCGACGCCCCGACGTTCCAGCACGCCTCGCGAAACGACCGCGGAACCGCGGACAGAGCCTCTTTCGTACTGGCGATAATCACCGGTAAAGTCATGATCGCCAGAGTCAGCGAGGCCGCCAGTATCGACCGGCCTATGCTCGCAAAAATGACAAATGCTCCCAGCCCGAAAAGGGCATGAACGATGCTCGGCACGCCCGCCAGATTGACGACCGCCAGGTTGACGATTCGCGTCAGCCAGTTGTCACGGGCGTACTCATTAAGATATACAGCCGCCAGCACGCCGATGGGAGTCGCCACCGCCAGCGAGATCAGAACCAGGTAGATTGTGCCCAGAATCGCCGGCCAGATTCCGCCCGCACGCATGCCTCGCACAGGGACTTTGAAAAGAAAGTCGAATGAGAGTACGGGAAGCGCCTTGTATATAAACCAGCCGACGATGAGCGCCAGGGGCAGGATCATCAGCAGCGCCATCGCGGCGAAGACGGCACCGGCGATGCGCTCGCGACGTTCATTGCGCCTCACCAGATCGGTCTTTGTAAACTGTGACGTGACCGAAGTCTGATGCGATGGTTCGTGAATCGTTGTCATGCCTTACCGCG
>CALBSU010000439.1 GCA_937967285.1 uncultured Acidobacteriota bacterium | reverse complement strand
GCCTGAAAGTGCTGCTCGAGAGCGAGCCGGCCGGACGCGGCGAGCGCGTCGAGGAGGAGGAATGGCCTGATTACGAGTCCTCCGGAGCGCAGATCATCCGCTTCGATCCTCTGACACGAAGCTCGCGCCGGGTCTCGTTCAAGGCGCTGATCGACTTCGGGAACCGGCGGGTGATCGATGCGCGTGTGGCGCGCAACGAATATTCCGGGATTGTTCAGTCGGTCGTCGGGGCCGTTCCCTCCGATGCCGTCCAGATTCTGAGCAGGTTGAATGGCTCAGGCAGCGGCGCTTCGGCGATTGCTGCTTCGCTGGCGCTGGAGATGGCCTTCGAGATCGCGCCGCCGCCTCTTGCCATCGTTACCAGAGGGCTCGGCTCGGCGGCGGAACTGATCGGCGCCCATACCCGCCACCTCTTTCTGCAGGCGGGCGTCGACTTTTCCGAAATGGCCGTCAGCCGGACCGTCTTCCGTCACTGGGAGGCTGCCCAGACTTCGCGGGCCGCCCGGGCTGAGATCCACGGGTATGCCACGCACGCAGATCTGATGCGACAGCTCAATCCGGTCGGCGGCCATCTCTACCGCGAGGCGCTGCATCTGATGCGTACGGCTCAGGAGGTGGCGACTCTGATCTTTGGCAAATATCCGCACCCGTCGACGATCTTTCCGGGAGGGGTGGGGATCGAGGCGAACAAGGAGGTCTTCAACCAGATCCTCGGACGCATCAACAAGATGATCGATTACGCCAAGAAGGTGATGGCGGTATGGGAGGATCTGGAAGAGTTCTTCATCGCGGCCGATCCGGAATTCGCCCGGGTTGGAAAAGGGCAGCCCAATCTTCTCTCGACCGGGCTCTGGGACGATCCTTCAGGTTTCGACGGAACACTCGGCGGCAGCGCAGACTGGGGAATGCGCAGGCTCTCGACTCCCGGCGTCGTCATCAACGGAAAGATCCGCACGCTGCGGCTGGCCGATCTCAATGCTGGGATCGAGGAGTTTCCGGACAGGTCGTTCTACGAACCCCAGCCGTGGCGGGAATTCGAATCCGATCCGTCGGGGATTCCCATCTCGCCGCTCCATCCGTGGAACAAGAGTGTTGTTCCCGCTCCGGATCGGAGCAACTGGAACGGGCGGTATTCCTGGGAGACCGCCGCGCGCTGGGACCGCGAGACGGTCGAAACCGGTCCGATCGCACGTCAGTGGATTACGGCGATTTCCGGCAAGTTGAGAAACGAATTCATCAATGTCTCGGGCAGTCGGATCGAGATCGATCTGCCGAAGTTTCAGTTGCCGGCGCAGCGGCTGGTCTGGCAGCCGCCCGAGAGCATCGGCGTTTTCGAGCGAAACAGGGCACGCGCTTTCCAGATCGGCTACTGCGGCGTGATCGCGCTGACCTATCTGCTCAGGGCTTTCAATCTCCTTCAGAAGGGGGAGAAGGCGATGTCGAACTCCTATACCATGCCGCGCTCCGCGCGCGGCGCGGGATTCTGGGAGGATGCGACCGGCGCGCTGGTTCATTACGTCGAGCTTGAAGACGGCAGGATCGCCAATTATCAGGTCCTCTCATCCTTGAGCTGGCTCGGTTCGCCCCAGGATGCGCTCGGCAGGCCCGGACCCTGCGAGCAGGCGCTGATCGATACGCCCCTCATCGAACAGTTCCGCGAGCCCGGCGAGTTTACGGGCATCGACCTGCTGCGGGCGATCAGAAGTTTTGATCTGTGATATCAGAAATTCAGGCATTAACCGGAGGTTTTTTTTAATGCGACTCCCGAACTGGAAATTCAAGAATGCGGAAGACGAACGTGAAGAGAATGCAAGAAAGCTCCACGAGGCCGCGTGGCCTGACATGTTCGCCAATCTGCAGAGCGCCTATTCCGAACTGACCAATGCCCAGTTCGAACTCGAACGCCGCACGGCTGAGATCGCAGAGACCCGCGACCTCTTCCAGCAGGTTGTCTCATCGATGTCCGAAGCGCTCTTCCTGACGGACCGTTCCGGTCGGGTGATCCGCGCCAATCCGGCGGCCGCGGCCCTGCTCGAATGTCCTGAGACGACGATCCTCGGCAGGCCGCTGACAGCCGTCTGCGGGTCCGAGGAGATCCCCGCCACTCCGTGGAAACTGATGGAACTGGCGCCGACCGGGCGCCTGACCAACCTCGAGGTCGACATCTACACCATGAACGGGATGATGATACCGGTCAGCTTCTCGCTCGGCCTGATGCACGACAAGCAGAACAAGATCACCGGTCTGCTCGCTGTCGCTCGCGACATGCGCGAGCACCGCAGCCTGATCAACAGTCTGGTCGCGGCCAGAACCCGTTTTCAGGAACTGCTCGAATTCGCTCCGGATGCCGTGGTTCTCGCCAATCAGGAGGGCAACATCGTCCTCGTCAACTCGCAGACCGAGGAACTCTTCGGTTACAAGCGCGACGAACTGCTGGGCAAGAGCGTGGATATGCTCGTTCCGGACCGGCTCCGCGGAGAGGACGTCGAAGATTCGCAGGCGCCCGCCGATCCGGTTCTCGAACTGGATGAGTCCCTGCACACCTCCGGTACCTCCGATTCGATCGATCAGGTCGAATTCTACCTGGTCGATCGCGATGCCCGCGAATTTCCGGCCGAGATAACGCGTCGTCAGATCGAGACCGAGGACGGCGTCATGGTCATGAGCCTGATCCGCGACGTAACCGAGCGCCGGCGCATCGCCGCCGCGCTGCGCGAGAGCGAGGAGCGATACCGGAACGTCGCCGAAACCGCATCAGACGTCATCCTGACGGTCGATGACGAGGGCGAGATCCGTTTCGTCAACTCCTCGGTCGAGGATGTCTTCGGGTACAAGCCGGCTGAGATCATCGGCCGCCAGCTTTCAGTGCTCATGCCGGATTACCTCGAACGACTCGAGGAGGCGATAATTCCGTCTGGCAACGGGACTCCCCGGCGCCGCAGCCGTTCGGGTTTCCAGTTGACGGGTATTAATAAGGATGGGAATCAGCTTCCGGTCGAGGTCACCTTCAGCGAGTTCATCAAGAACGGTCGGCCGTCCTACACCGGGATCATCCGCGACATCTCCGACCGTCGCCGGGCCGAGGCCGCACTCCAGGAGGCGGCGGTCGTCCAGCAGACGATCGTCGATTTCGCCGGTTACGCGATCATCCTGACCCGCCCCGACGGATCGATCACGACCTTCAATCCGGCCGCCGAAAGGATGCTCGGCTATCGCTCGATCGATGTCCTCGGTCGCCCGGTGACCGACATCATCAACGACCAGCAGCAGCTTTCGGAGCGCGCGGATATCTTCTCGGAGGAACTGGTCGAGATCATCGACCCCGGTTTCGAGGCGATCGTCGCCAAGGCCTGCCACAACCTGCCGAACGAATACGAATGGAACTTCACGCGGATCGACGGCAGCACCATCCCGGTCATGCTCTCGATGACGGCTCTGCGCGACCCGGACGGCAATATCACCGGGTTCATCGGGATCGCCAGCGACATCACCAACCGCAAGAAGATCGACGAGGAGCGCGCGGAAGGGCTTCGCCGCGAACAGGAGGCCCGTCGCGTGGCGGAAGAGGCCAACCGGCTCAAGGATGACTTTCTGGCCATGATCTCGCACGAACTGCGGGCCCCGCTGACCGCCATCCTCGGCTGGGCGCAGATGCTGCGGTCCGGTTCGCTCGACCGGACATCCGCCGAGCGCGCACTGCTGACCATCGAACGCAACGCCAAATCCCAGGCTCACCTGGTCGGCGATCTGCTCGATGCTTCGCGCATCGCCACCGGCAAACTGAGCCTCGAGGTGCGCCCTGTCGAGCTGATGTCGATCGTCGAGGCCGCCGTCGATGCCGTCAGACCCTCCGTCGAAGCCAAGAACCTCCGCATGCAGATCGTCCTCGAACCGTGGGTCGGCCCGTTCAACGGAGATGCCGAGCGCCTCAAGCAGATCGTCTGGAACCTGCTCTCGAACGCGATCAAGTTCACTCCCGCCGGCGGGCTGATCGAGGTCCGGCTCGAACGGCTCGAGAACAAGGCGCTGCTCATCGTCAGCGATACCGGGCAGGGAATCGACCCCGAATTCCTGCCGCGCATCTTCGATCGCTTCCGCCAGGCCGACAGCTCCGCCCGCCGCCAGCAGGGCGGACTCGGTCTCGGACTGGCCATCGTCAAGCACCTCGTCGAACTCCACGGCGGCGCCATCTATGCATACAGCCGCGGCGTCGGCCAGGGAGCCGATTTCATGATCACACTCCCCCTCGCGGTTCAGGGCGAAGGCGAGGAACCGGGCGCCGGCTGGCACCTCCCCGAAGGCCAGTCCGAGACTCGATCGACTTCGCTGCGCGGCGCTCGCGTCCTCGTCGTCGAGGATGATCACGACACGCGCGAGATCCTCTCAGTCATGCTGACCCGCTACGGCACAGAGGTCCGCACCGCAGCCTCCGCCGCCGATGCGGTCGAGATCTTCTCCGACTGGAAACCCGATGTTCTGGTCTCGGATATCGGCATGCCTGTCGAGGACGGCTACTCGCTTATCCGCCGCATTCGCGCTCTGCCCGAAGAGGACGGAGGCCTGGTCCCGGCCATCGCTCTGACTGCCTTCGCCGGAGTTCAGGACAAGGAGCAGGCGATCGATGCCGGCTTCCAGGTCCATCTCTCGAAACCGGTCGAGCCCGTCGCTCTGGCCAAGGCCGTCGCCAGAATCCTCGGCCGCAGCGACGAGGGAATTACGTTGTAAATCCCAAAGGAGTTGAATCGCAAAGAGAGCAAAGGTGTTATTTGGATTTCAATGTTCGTATCAGCTTCAGTGGCTGACTAACGAAAATCGACCTCCAAATAACACCTTTGCCCCTTTGCGATTCAACTCCTTTGCTCTCTTTGCCACCTTTGCGATTCAACCATCTTCATCTTGCGATGTAATAGTTGTTGATGATGTCGTGGTCGAGCGTCCTGGTCTCGACCTGCGAGAAACCCGCCTCCTTCAGCAGTTCAAGCGCCAGTTCCTCTCCCCAGGCCGCGCCCAGACCTTCTCCGTCATTGGCCAGCGAGACGGTCATGCAGTGGAGGCACGAGATCGAGTAGAGGTACGTGCCCATCGGATGATCCGTATTCCTGTGGACGTGGCTCGAGGCGCGGATATCCTGCATCAGGAAGACTCCGCCATCCTTGAGCGCCTCGAAGATGCCCCTGAGCACCTTTCTCGGCTGCGCCTGGTCATGGATCGCGTCGAATGCCGTGATCAGATCGAACCTCTTTCGATCGCTCATTTTTGCCGCATCCCTGACCTCGAAATGCAGGTTGGTCAGCCCGTGACGCTTCGCGTCGGCCGTGGCGTCGGCGATCGCTTCAGACGAGAAGTCGAACCCATGGAAGGTGCTCTTCGGGAATGTCTTCGCCATCAGGCTGAGCGCCCTCCCGCGACCGCAGCCGATGTCGGCCACCGTGATGCCCGATCTCAGCTTCTCGATCAGTCCCGGAACGAGAGGCAGGATCGAATCGATCAGCCCGTAGACCACCGTCGTGTTGCTCTCTTCCATCATGACTTCGTGAAAACGCGGATAGGACGAATACGGCACGCCGCCCCCCTTGCGGAAGCATTCGACCACCTCGTCCTCAACCGCGGCCAGAATCGGTATGAACTGAAACGACGATGCCAGATTGTTGGGTACCGCCTCCCGAGTCAGGAACGCCGCATGCTCGTCGGGAAGATAGTATGCCCGGTTGAGCGTCCTGTATTCGACGATCCCTGCCGTCACCATCGAATTGAGCCATTCGCGGACGTATCTTTCATTGAGTCCTGTCTTCTCCGCGATCTCGCCGCTGGTCGCGGCAGGGCTTTTTGACATATGGTCGAACAGCCCCGTCCGGTGGCCGATGCTGATCATCAGCCCCGTCGCCGCCCCGTTGAGCGTGTTCATCAGATATCCGCCGAATGCCTCGGCCTTCGCCTGATCGTAAGAGTTCGTTGCTCTCTGTTGCATGTACAGTCCTTTCGTAGTTCGTTTCTCTCCATTTATTCGGAAGCTCTCACGATTTGTGAAACGCCTCCCTCCTGAAAACACTCTACGACAACAGGCGAAGAGATCTCTTGAGATCTCTATGAAATTTATTTCAATGTTTTCTCAATAAAGAGAGTTCGGTTTGGCTGGTAGCTGAGTTGTTACATCTTAACTAAGTTGCTTATAGCCGAGCGCGGCGCGGCGGATTGCGGTGTAGCGGGAGCCGCCGGGCTGCAGATCGCTTCTGAACAGAACGATTTCGCGGCTTGCGAATCGGACGCGCGGCATTACATAAAGCTCGCTTCGGGCGAGCATTTCCCGGATATTTCGCTCTCCCTTCACCCGGCCGATCGTCAGGTGAGGGCGGAATGCAGCCTTCTCGGCCGGGTATCCGAAGGGCTCGACTGCCTTTTCGACGGCAATTCGCAGGTCATTCAGTCGATCCAGCTCGCCTTTCAAGCCGACCCAGACGACTCTCGGCCTTCTCAGATCGGGAAAGACGCCGGGATGCGAAAGTTCCAGATCGAATGGCTGCAATTCGCCGACAGCATCGGCCAGTGCTGCACCGACCGCCGTCGCAATCGAATCGTCAAGCTCGCCCAGAAAACGCAGCGTCAGGTGGAGGTTTTCCGGTCGTGTCCACGAAACCGCCGGATCGACGCGCCTCAGTTCGCGCTGAAACTCCGCGATTGCGTCCCGCGCTTCCAATGAAATTTCGAGTGCAATGAAACTGCGCATATTCGGAGTGCGGCGCCCGCGGGCGCCGCTTTTCATCGTTTAATCAGATCTTCTTCACGGTGCT
>CALBSU010000438.1 GCA_937967285.1 uncultured Acidobacteriota bacterium | reverse complement strand
TGTAATTCTTATCGATAGGTGCCGGCAAGTATAATTCATAAATTATAGTTTGAAGCAAAGGAGTTGGTTGTGAACATTATTCAACTGGGAAGATCGGGGCTGATGGTCCCGAAGTTCGTCTTCGGAACAGCGACATTTTCCGGCGCCAACGGGTTCGAGGCGGTCGGGACCACAGTCGGCGATGAGGCCCGGCGATTGATCGACATCGCGATGGACGCCGGCGTCAATGCATTCGATACATCCAATCTCTATTCGTACGGGGAGTCGGAGCGCGTGCTGGCGGAGGCTCTCGCCGGGAGGCGGGACAAGGCGCTGATCTTCACCAAGGCCGGATTTCCGATGAGCAAGGCGCCGAACGACCGCGGGTCATCGCGCATCCATCTGACCGACCAGCTTGAGAACTCACTGCGGCGACTGCGGACCGATTATGTCGACCTCTACTTCATTCACCTGTGGGACGGCGTGACTCCGGTCGAGGAGACCGTCGAGACGATGACCGGGTTCGTCAGGGCGGGCAAGATCCGTCACTGGGGCGTGTCGAATTACAGCGGCTGGTCTCTGGCGACGACTGTGATGACCGCGCGGGCCGCCGGATTGATTCAGCCGGTAAGCCATCAGTTCTACTACACGGCCGAAGCGCGAGAGGCGGAATACGAACTGATTCCGGCCGGCGAGGAACTGGGAGTCAGTTCGATGATCTGGAGCCCGCTCGGGCAGGGCGTGCTGACGGGCAAGGTTGATCGCGACAAAAAAGCTCCGGCGGGGACGCGGCAGGGAACCGAGGGATGGAGCGAGCCGTGGCTGATGAGTAAGGAGAGACTCTACAGTGTGATCGATGTTCTGAAAGAGATCGCCGCGGAGCGAGGTGAGACGGTCGCTCAGATCGCTCTGGCCTGGGTCAAGGATCGCCCGGGAGTCGGGCCGGTCGTACTCGGCGCGCGTAATGAGAGTCAGCTCCGCGAGGACCTGGCCGCGATCTCGATCGAGCTGACCCGGGAACAGCACGATCGCATCGAAGCGGCGGCGAGGCCCGCGCCGATCTATCCGTACTGGCATCGCGCGATGCATGCGACCGATCGCGCAACGCCGTCAGAGAAGGGCTATCTGCAAGGGTACCGCAAGACGCTGGGTGTTGATTGACCTGCTTTGTGAGGATGTTTAATTCAGCAGGATTTACAGGATTAAGTCTGAGGGTATTCAGGCCCGTATACTCTGGCAAATGGGCTTCGACTTATATCCGAGCTCATTTTATCCTTAGGTTTAATCCTGTAAATCCTGTCAAATCCTGTTAATCCTGTCCAATTTTCTTTTCTACATGCTGAATAGAAACGCTATTTCTTAAGCGACTGTTCGAACATCCGGTCGAGCATGGCGGGGCGGGCGTCTCGATAGCGGTCGAGCGCTTTCTGGAGCTGCCGGGCGGCGGCGGCAGCCTCGCCCTTCAGATCGCTCACGCGCATCGGCGTTTTCTCTTCAACGTCGTTGACGAGATCGAAGAAATCGCCGGTGCGATAGAGCTTGTAGCGCGAATTGAAGGCGCACTCTCGCACATCCATCGAGACGTTGCCGGGCGGCTGGCGGCGTGAATACCACGAATAGACCCATTCCCTCGGTTGTCCCTTGCGCCCGCGGAGCTGAGGCAGGAAGCTGCGGCCATCCAGATTGGGCGGGGCTTTGGCGCCGGCGGCTTCGAGCATGGTCGGCAGAAAATCGGTCGTATCGACCAGATCGGTGATGACTCTGCCCGGGGCGACCCTGCCCGGCCAGCTTGCGATCATCGGAACATGCATTCCCCATGTGACCGGCGTGCCCTTCCTGCCCGTGACGATGCGATCGCCCATCCTCGATTGCGTTCCGGCGCGCGTGCCGTTGTCACCGACGAACAGAATCAGCGTATTTTTGCGGATGCCGAGCGCGTCGAGTCTGTCGACTACTTTCCCGATCAGCTTGTCCATGTAGTTGACCATCTCGCCGAAATGTCTGATGTGCTGATTGACTCTCTCGCCGACGGCCTTTGGATCCCAGTCGGGGCTGTCCGGCGTCGGCTGATACGGATCGTGAGTCAGCAGCATGGAGTAGTAGAGAAAGAAAGGCTGGTCCTTTTTGCGCGAGATGTAATCGAGCGCGTAAGCATTGATCAGATCCGGACCGTATTCGCCGTTGTTGTAATCCTTCCGGACGCCGTTGATCTCGAGTCCCGGGTTGGCGTAGCGCGGGGGGCGGCGGTTGTGCTGCCACAGGCAGTATTCGTCGAAGCCAAGTTTTTTCGGCAGGTCGAGATCGTAGCCGAGCTGCCATTTGCCGACCATCGCCGTTTCGTAGCCCGCCGGTTTGAGCAGATTCCCGAAGGTGGTGATGTCGGGAGCGAGCGCTCCGAAGCTGAGGTAGTTTCGGACGTTGTAGAGTCCGGTCATGATCTGGACGCGAGTCGGCGTGCAGAGCGGTTGCGCGTATGCGTGAGTGAACCGCGCGCCGGTCTTCGCCAGTTTGTCGAGCACGGGCGTGGCGTAGCTGGTGCCGCCGTTGGCGCCGATTGTTTCGTATCCGAGATCGTCGGCCATGATCAGAATGATGTTCGGCTTGCGCGTTTGAGCGGAGGCGGAAACGAGACAGCAGATCGTAACGAGCAGGCCGGCGAGGATTTTAGTCATGGACACGTGGCTCCGGGTTTATGGTGTTGCGTTATTTTTGCGAAATCTCGGTTCGAGGTCAGCGTTTGTATTCGCCCTGTATGGTGAACGGGGCCCAGAAGTAGGGGGCGCGCCAGCGCGGATTGCGCCGCAGCCTCAGTTGCGCGGATCTCAGCGCGGCTGAGGCAGACATGCTTTGATTGCCGCTCAGCAGTTCGCGATAGAAATTGCCCATCAGGTCGGCCGTCGCGCGATCGTTGATCGCCCACAGGCTGATGGCCACGCGCGGAGCTCCGGCGTACATGAAGCCGCG
>CALBSU010000437.1 GCA_937967285.1 uncultured Acidobacteriota bacterium | reverse complement strand
TCCGCGCCAGATTCCTCAACTCGTCCAGCTCGGCATCGTATCCTTCCCGGATCATGCCTGCCTCGTTCCCGCCCGCCGGAGGATCATCCGCTATCCCGCTCCCGATCAGCTCCCGTATGTCACCCATCTCGTCCATCCTGCCCTCGATCTCTTTTAACAGGGACGAACGAGCATCTGATAACGCGTTGCGGAGGTCGGGGATCGTGTCGAGCGATGATTTGAGAGAGTTGAGGTCCCGTGCTCCGGCCCGCCCGAGAGTGATCTTACCCGCCAGCCTCTCGAGGTCCGACATCGATTCGAGCAGGTTTCTGATCCTGTCCCTTCCGATCGAAGACGCCCTCAGCTCATCCAGAGCATCCAGTCGGGCATTGATCTCGTCCGTTCTGACCGAAGGCCTCAGGATCATCTGCCTCAACAACCTTGCCCCCATCCCCGTCCTTGTCTCGTCCAGCACCCCCAGAAGACTGTGCCTCGCTGATCCGTCACCCGATGAGGTCAACTCCAGGTTCTCGACCGTCGTCGGATCCAGCACCAGCGCGTCCGTCGGCTCGAAATACTCGATCTCGCTTAAATGCCCCGCCTGCGCCTTCTGCGTATCATTAATATAGTGTACTGCAGCGCCCGCAGCCGATACCGCATACGTCTTCCCAGCCAGACCGAATCCGTCCAGCGTCGCCACCCCCAACTGCACCCTCAATAGCGATTCCGCATGGTCATATCCGAACTGCCAGTCATCCATCCCCGTCAACGCAAACTTAAATGATTTGCGTGCGTCTGATAACGTGTTGGCTTCGGGTTTTTGATCGGGATTCGGTTGTTGAGGGAAAGGGGAGCTGTAATCGAATCTGGATTTAAATAGCTGTTCGAGTGAATGAGGGACCAGCAGTTCGGACGGCGCGAAGATGTCGAGCTGTTCGATGACGGCGGAGAGGGCGTCATCGCCGGTGAACTGAGAGGCGAGGAATTCGCCGGTCGAGAGGTCGACGAGAGCGAGTCCCATGGCCTCGCCGGAGCCGCAGACGGCGGCCAGGTAATTATTCTGATTCGATTCCAGGAGCTGTGTTTCGAGGGCGGTGCCGGGCGTAACGACGCGGACGACCTCGCGTTTGACCAGTTTGGTTCCGGCTTTGGGCTCCTCCGTCTGTTCGCAGATCGCGACGCGGAATCCCTTGCGGACAAGTTTGGCGATGTACCCGGCGGCGGAGTGATACGGAACGCCGCACATCGGGACGGGATTGCCCTTCTCCTTATGGCGCGCGGTGAGAGTGATCTCCATTTCGCGGGCGCCGATCAGCGCGTCATCGAAGAAGAGCTCATAGAAATCGCCGAGTCTGAAGAAGAGCAGGGTGCCGGGATGCTGTTTCTTGATCTCGTAGTACTGACGCAGCATCGGCGTCAGATTCGAATTGTTGCTGCCAGAAGACATTTTCAGATTTTCCCGGGGTTGCCGCGGATTTGTACGACCTTGGCGGTCAATATATAATCGCCGTCCTGGCATGTCAAACAATGGAAAAAAAGCGGGCCGGTACGAGGGGCGGATAGTCCTGGCGGCCGATACTTCGACTTCCCGATGCGATCTGGTGATCGCCGCCGAGGGGGCGGTTCTTTCGCTCGTCTCGGGCGATGCGGGCGTTCCGCATTCGAGGACATTCTTCGATAATCTGAATCTCGCGCTCGGGCTGGCCGGAGTCGATGTCGACCGGATAGACATCTTCGCGGCGGTAACGGGGCCCGGAAGTTTCACCGGACTCAGAGTCGGTCTGGCGGCGATCGGAGGACTGGCCGACACCTGCCGCAAGCCCGCCATCGGAATCCACAGGTTCGACCTGACAGCCCTGACTACCGGCGTTGCAGGTCGGATTCTGGTCCTGCTCGATGCCGGTCGATCCGAGATCTTCGCCGGTTTGAGGATCGTCGATACCGAGGCCGGCGTCACTGCTTCAGGGACTGACACTGTCGGTCCTCCCGCGGTGATCCTGCCCGAGATACTCCGCGCGGGCGCTCCCGATCTGATTATTGGCTCAGGTCTTCGATCGAGCAGGGAAGTTCTGACCGATCTTCTCTCATCGATCCCCCACAAAGAAGTCGATCGCCCCGATCCGCGCTTCGACGGCCTTCAACTCGTCAACGCCCCCTTCGGCTCGGTCTCAGCAGAACTGCTGGCCGGTCACGCGCTGCGGCTCGATCGTGCCGGCGCCGCACCGCCGCTCAAAGCTGCCTATATCCGGCCGTCGGATGCCGAAATCAAGATCCGGCCTGTCGCGACATGAGCATCCCCGTCAAGATCGAAAGTCTCGGGCCGTCCGTTGTCGAGAAGGTCGTTCAGCTCGAACTTGCCAGCGGGCTAAGCTCAATTGGGACCGCGCTTTATGCCGCCAAGCTTGAGGATCCGCGCGAACTCCTGCTGGTCGCTCGCCCCCTCGAAAATCCCGATCTCATCGCCGCTCTCTTCTCCGCCGTCATCATCATCGACGAACTCCAGATAGACAATATCGCCGTCGATCGCTCTTTCAGAGGGCGGGGCATCGCGGGCCACCTGCTCAAAGTCGCTCTTCGAGCCGCCTTCGACCGCGGCGCCCGCACCGCCGTTCTCGAAGTCAGACGCTCCAACCTTCCCGCCATCAGGCTCTATCGAAGCTCCGGGTTCTCCGTCGTCGGTTCTCGTCCAGCCTACTATCGCAACCCGGACGAGGACGCCCTCATCATGTCCGCCAGTCTCGACTTTGAAACGGACGGCTCAAAATCCATGGACCGCTGATTGCATCAGACCGGAAAACGCCGGTTCGAGACGACATCCCCTTTGTTCACCTCAGATACGATTCCACGCTCCGCCCCCGTTCCACCATCGACTGATCGCCAGTCGCCACTCTACTCCCCACGCCTCAGGTTTATGTAAAATTTGATCAACTTTGGTGCTTGAAAGCCTTCTTCTGTTTGTATTACTATGCCCTCAGAAGTTGAAAAGCTACTCTTACAATTGAATATATACAGGCACTTTCAGCTAAGGAGGAAAAGCCAATGAGCATTCCAGCTAGCGATGCAGCGTTGAGGGATTACCTGATAAACAACGATGAAATATATCGTGAACTCGCCAACGAACATCAGCAGTACGAAAACCGTCTCAACGAACTCTCCGAAATCCATTATCCCAGCGTAGAAGAACAGGTCGAAGAAACCGTCCTCAAGAAGAAGAAACTTCTTCTCAAGGATCAGATGGAGGCTATCGCTAACCGTCACAAGACTTCCGCAACCTCCCACTAGGCTGCTTTGCTGATATTTTTTCAGTCTTTTTTCTCGAAAACGGGAACACGCTTATGTGTTCCCGTTTTCTT
>CALBSU010000436.1 GCA_937967285.1 uncultured Acidobacteriota bacterium | reverse complement strand
TGCAGATCAACGTGAAGTCGGGATATTACGCACCGCTCGGCCCGCCGGTCGCCTCGCCGGTCTATTAGGATGGGAGCCCGGGGACGCCGCCGCGGACGATGCTGTACACCGTGCCCGCGGGGGCGCGGGCGCATCTTCCGGCTCAACCCATTGAGCTGGTCTTGACCGGTTTGACCTTGTAGAGCACTCTCACCTCGTCCGCCTGCCTGAACGGATAGACATCCTGCCCGAGGTACTTCTTCGCCATCTTATTTATATGATCATCGGCGCCGTCGAGCGTGCGTTCGACGACCCGGCCGCGGATCTCGAGGTATCGATAGGGGTTCTCCGGGTCCATGAGCATGACGGAGACCTTCGGATCGCGCTGCAGGTTCTTGTCCTTCTGCCGTCCGACCGCGGTATTGACCAGCAGGTTCTCGCCGTCGAAATCGATCCAGACGGGCGTCACCTGCGGAGTTCCGTCCGGCATGATCGTCGCCAGTCCGGCGAAGACCTTCTTTTCCATCAGATCGCTGAATTTATCGGGAATCATGTTCGACATCGTTTCTTCTCCTTGATGGTTTACAGCACGAGTTCAGCCATGACGCGGATGGCGTTGATGTCCGATGTGCCGCAGATCATTGTTGTTATTCCTGATGCGTTCCAGGCGGCCAGGCGGTCCCTGATCCGCTCCTTCGGACCGCAGAGCGCGACTTCGTCGACCAGCGCGTCGGGGACGGCCATGACGGCCTCCATCTTCTTCCCCGCCAGATAGAAGTCCTGAATACGGTTGGCGGCCTCTTCATATCCGTACCGACAGGCGATGTTGAAATAGAAGTTCTTCTCGCGGGCTCCCATGCCGCCGATGTAGAGAGCGAGGAACGGCTTGACGCTGTTGCGGCATTGATCCACGTCGTCTCCGAGGGCCACGGTGACCGTCGGAGCGATATCGAAGTTCGTCATGTTCTTGCCGTTGCCGGCTTTGCCGAACCCCTCGTCGAGCCATTCACGGTAGACGTCCATTCTGTCCGGCGAGAAGAAGACCGGGAGCCATCCGTCGGCAATCTCCGCGGCGAGAGCGACGTTCTTCGGCCCGACAGCGGCGATGTAGATCGGTATCGACGGCCGGAGCGGATGGATGATCAGCTTGAGAGGCTTGCCGAGCCCGCTGCCGTCTTTGGTCGGAATATCGTAGTGTTCGCCGTGATGCTCGAGCGGTTCATCGCGTCGCCAGACCTTGCGCAGAATATCGACGTACTCCCGCGCCCGCGTAACCGGCTTGCCGTACGGAAGGCCATGCCAGCCCTCGACCACCTGGGGACCCGACGCGCCGATGCCGAGCAGCATCCGGCCTCCGGTCAGCAGGTCGATGGTCGCAGCGGTCATGGCGGTCATGGCCGGAACCCGAGCGGTCATCTGCATGATCGCCGTACCGACATTGATCTTTTCCGTCTTCGCCGCCAGCCAGACAAGCGGCGAAACGGCATCCGATCCGTAGGCCTCAGCCGTCCAGAGCGAATGAAATCCCAGCCTGTCCGCCTCCTGCGCCAGCGCCACATTGTCGACCGGCGACGATCCCCAGTAACCGACATTCAATCCGAGCCGCATGATGTCCTCCTGTTGAATGAAATTTCCCGGTCGCTATCGCTCACGGTGCTGTATCACGTTACCACCCGCTTGCTATCGCTCGCTGTGCCGTAACCGCTGTGCCGTACCTGCGGCGCTGTAGCGCGTTATATTGAACCGGAAATATCAGATATCTGTTTCAAACTGGTTGTCAAATCCTGCCGTGGAGTATTTTCGATGAATTGATCCCAAAGATGATCGATCACGGCGGCGATCTCACGGGATTCGCTCCCCGCGGCCTGCGATTCACGGGCGAGGCAGGCGATGTAGAAGAGCCACATCATCCGATCCGCGAGCGGTTTCATGAGCAGGCCGGCGACCTGTTCATCCAGGCCGGCCATTTCATCGAGGCGGGACTTGAGATCCTCGACCTGCGCCTGTCCCCTGAAGTCATCGCCGAGCGCGGCGTACCACTCGGAAAGCCGCCGGCAGAAAGGCTCGTGGAGCCTGTGGCGCCGGATGTCGCGAACCGTCTGGGCGATCAGGGTATTGTGAGCGCCCTCCCATGCCTCGAAGATGACGCTGTCGCGCAGGAGCCGCGGCAGGACAGAGAAGTTCTCCATCGCGCCGTTCCCGCCCAGAACTTCGATCCCGCGGCGAATGACATCGGTCGCCGAGATCGATGTCCGGTACTTGTTGAGATTGACCGCCAGCCTGAAGAATGCCCTGTCGGTCTCATCGGCGCGGTCCGTCTCGATCAGATCGCGGAGGTGCGCCAGGAAGAGACTGCCCGAGGCGAGCGCCATCGAGACGCTCCGCATCCCTGCCAGCGTCCCGGCCACCAGCGGGAACTCAGCGATCGGGCGTCCGAACGCTGTCCTCAGGCGGGCGTAGGTCCAGGCGATGACGTAAGCGCGACGAGCGGCGGCCGACGATCCGACCGCGTTGTAAAGCCGCGATGTATTGATGACGTGCTCCATCGCCTGCAGGAACCCGCGCCCCGGTTCGCCGATCATCCAGGCCATGGCGTCGCGGAAATCGACCTCGGCCGTGGCCAGAGATTTCGTTCCAAGTTTGTCCTTGAGCCGGCGAATGTAGAGGCCGTTCGGCGACCCGTCATCCAGCCTTCGCGGAACCAGAAAGAGGCCGAGCCCGCGCGTCCCCTCGCCGGCGCCTTCCGGGCGGGCCGTGATCAGAGCCAGATCGGCCGTGACATTCGAACAGAACCATTTTTCGCCGCTGATCAGCCAGGTTCCCGCCGCCGGATCGAGCGGCACGGCACGGGCCGCGTTCGCCCCGACATCCGAGCCGCCCTGCACCTCGGTCAGAAACTGCGCGCCATGAAAAAGGCTGTCGTAATCGGTCTCGAGCAGCCGCGGCAGAAACTTCGCGCGCAACCGCTCATCGGCCGCGAACTGCAGAGTCTTGATCACGCCGGCCGTGCAGGCCAGCGGGCAGTTGTGACCGGATTCGCCGTTGTATGAAGAAATGTAGAAGAGCGCCAGCGCCAGCAGATTGCTTCCCGGATCGCCGTAGACCGACATCGCGCCGCTGCCGTAGATGTGTCGTCCGGCGATCAGATGGTCTTCCGACTGGTGGAGGTTCTCGGTCCGCTCTCCCGTTGCCGTATACCGGTCGAGGCGCGGCAGGTTCTCGGGCAGGTTCGCCCGACGGACGGCCTCGTCGACCACGGTCGCGGCCCTGCCTCCGAAATCCGTCAGCCGTTTTTCGTGACGATCGAAGGTCTCATCGTCCCAGTGAAAACGCAGAATCCGCTGAAGGTGAGA
>CALBSU010000435.1 GCA_937967285.1 uncultured Acidobacteriota bacterium | reverse complement strand
TCGGCGTCGAGTCGTTGGCGACCGCCAGATCCAGCCGGCCGTCGTCGTCGATGTCCACCCAGGCCACGCCGAAGCCGTAATATCCGGCCTTGTCGTCCACGCCTGCCTTCTCCGAGACATCGCTGAATGTTCCGTCGCCGTTGTTGCGGAAGAGATGGTCCGGCGCCCCCTTGAGCCCCCGCGGCCCGCACATCACGCGCTGCCCTCTGTACTGGCAATAACTCGCGCCGACGGTGTAGGTCGCTCCCATCCCGCTCGCTTCGGTCTCCTTCTCGGTCAGCTTCGCCCCGGATGCGGGCATCTCTCCGCTGGCCGGCGGAGGCGGCTTGTCGACGTCGAACTCGATGTATCCCGAGACGAACAGGTCGAGCCTTCCGTCGCCGTCGTAATCCCCGAACGCGCAGCCCGAGGACCATCCGCCGAGCGCCACACCCGCCTTCGCCGCAACGTCGGTGAAGGTCCCGTCGCCGTTGTTGCGATAGAGCCGGTTTTTGCCGTAATTCGCGACGAACAGATCAGTCCGCCCGTCATTGTCGTAGTCGCCGGTGCAGACGCCCATCCCCCAGCCGTCATTCCCGACACCCGCCTTCTCCGTCACATTCGAGAAAGTACCGTTGCCGTTGTTGCGATAGAGCGCCGCCTTCGGATGGGCCGCCCGGCCCTTGAGCGCCGCAATCGTCGATCCGTTGACCAGATAGATGTCCATCCAGCCGTCGTTATCGTAATCGAGGATGGCGCTGCCCGCTCCGGGGCCTTCGATGATGAAGTCCTTTGCCGGAGTGCCGACCGTGAACCGGAAAGCTCCGAGGCCGGCGGCTTTCGTTATCTCGGTGAATGTCACTCCCGGCGCTGCATTGACGCCCGGCTTCGGAGTCTGCGCGGTCGGCGGCACGCCCTTCTGCTGCGCCGCAACCAGCGACACCGCAGCGAGCAGCACTACGCTATGAATTGTTCCAGTTATTCTCATCTGTTTCGTTTCCGACTGATTTTTTTCATCCACGAAGGAACTGTCATTGTAACGGCTCAGCGGATTGATAAAGTTTCCAGTTGCCGGTTTCCAGTCTTATTTGAAAGGACGCGGTTCCACCAGCCATTTAGTTTAGTTGGGTAAAGGCCTGAGAAAAACTGGAAACTTGAATTAACTGCTCAGTTCAAGCCCGCGGAGCGGGCGATAGAAAAAAACATCATCGGATCGTCTGCTGCCGCTCAAGCGGCTTAAACGGATTATTCCTCTATTTCCTGGCGCAGCACCAGGTGCGTTTCATGGATCGCCTCTCTTCCCGTTTTCGCCCTCATCTTCATCCCTTTGTGTCACCTTCGTGTTCCTTCGTGGATGAAAAATTCTTCAGGGCACGCGCGGAGCGGCCGTCTCGCTGGTCGCAGCCCCGCCCTGTTCGCCCTCCCGCTGCTTTCGCTCCTCTTCCAGCTTCTTGAAGATCGCCAGGTGGCGGTCCGCTTCATCCTTCTTCCTGAGCCTCGAATAGGCGGTAAACAACTGGTAATGAATGCCCGGGTCGTTGGCGACCATCCGGGCGCCGCGATCGAGCACCGGCAGCGCCTCCTCGAACCGTTTGAGCCTGACCAGTATCCGACCCAGATCGTAGTGCGCCGGATAATTCTTCGGATCCAGCTCGATCGCCCGACGGAAGAGCTTCTCGGCCTCAGCATATTCGCCGCGCTCTGCGAGGATGAACCCGATGTTGGCCAGCACGTCGGGATTGTCCGGCTGCATCGTACGCGCCTTGTTGAACGATTCGAGCGCTTCGTCGTAGAGCCCCGCGGCACGGCCGGCATAGCCTGTCAGGTAGTGGGCATCGGGAGAGTCCGGGAACCTGACCGTCGCCTCGCGGAAAACATCGCGCGCCTGAATGTAGGCACGCCGGCGGAAGAGCGTCACGCCCAGTCGGAGCCGGTAGATCAACTGATTCGGATCGCCCTCGACCGCTTTGCGGTAAAACTCCGTCGCGATCGTCAGGC
>CALBSU010000434.1 GCA_937967285.1 uncultured Acidobacteriota bacterium | reverse complement strand
CGGCCACTTCGCAGAAGACCTTGATCGCGCCGTTCGGATTGGTCAGTTTGGCGAAGAGTTCCTCGTGATTCTCGAGACCGCTGACCGGATCGGTCAGCAGGCGTCCGAGCCAGCCCGGATACTCCGCCTCCGCCTGAGACATGTCGCGGACTCCCATCTCGAAGTACTCACGGTTGGCATTGACCGTTCCGACCATGACCTTGTTGCCGAGGACGAATTCGAGGTTGATCCGGTCGGCGGGCACCTCGACCGTCCGGTCGCCTCCGGTCACGGAGGAAAGCACCAGCACTCCGTTTTTGGCCAGCACACGCATGCTCTCGAAGACGAGCGGCGAGTACCCTGTCGCCTCGAAGATCAGATCGAACGGGCCGTACCGCGCGGCCGCATCCGCCAGACTGATCTGTCGGGTCGAAACGTAACGCGCCCCGATCGCCTCGATCAGCTCGGAGTTGAGATACGGACCCTCCCTGAGGCCGAAGGTCGTCACCTCGATCCCGCGCAGCCTGAGAGCCAGCGTCGCCAGCAGACCGATCGTGCCCGCGCCCATTACCGCCGCCCGTTTCGGATGCCAGACTTTGAGTCTGCGCTGAATCTCATAGGCCTGATGGATGCCCTTCTCGACCACGGTCATCGGTTCCAGCAGCACTCCGACCTCTTTCAAACCCTGCGGCACCTTGACGATGTAGTCCGCATCGTCGACATAGTATTCGGTCAGAAATCCGTGCCGCAGGTTGATGCCGCGTTCGAAGTAGACATCGTCCGTGGTCATGTCGTTGGTTCCGATCAGATCGTAAATGCTCCTGCCCGGACGACGAACCGTTGCCACGACATAATCGCCCGGCTTGAGTTCGGTCACGTTCGGACCGACCGCTTCGACCTGTCCGAACCCCTCGTGGCCGATGACCAGGAAATCGTATCCTTCCGGGGCCGCGCCGTACTCCGCCGCGTTGATCTCCTTGTCGGTGCCGTCGACTCCGACGCGAAGCACCCTGACCAGCACGCCTCGGCCGTAGGGCACTTCGGTTAAATCCGGTTTCGGCATCTCCGCCAGATGAACGCTGTCCGGGACGCCGGGTGTGACTGCAATTGCTTTCATAACTCTCTCCTCTCCTGAGTGTCCGGTCGCTATCGCTCCCGGTACTGTACCGTGCTTCTTTCTACTTTCTACTTTTTACTTTCTACTCACTTTATCAGTTTGGCGACCAGGCCGGTCCAGCCGGTCTGATGGCTCGCGCCGATTCCCGCTCCGTTGTCTCCGTGGAAATACTCGTAAAAGAGCAGGTTGTCGCGCCAGTGCGGGTCGATCTGGAATTTCGATGATCCGCCGAAGACCGGCCGGCGGCCATCTTCGTTGCGCAGGAAGATGGCGATCAGCCTGCGCGACAGTTCAGTCGCGACCTCGCGCAGGTTGCCGATCCGTCCGGATCCGTGCGGGAACTCGACGCGCCACTGATCGCCGAGAAAATGATGGAACTTCTGCAGCGATTCGATGATCAGGTAATTGACGGGGAACCAGACCGGGCCGCGCCAGTTCGAGTTTCCGCCGAAGAGACCGGTCGATGACTCGGCCGGTTCGTAATCCACTCGATATTCGCTCCCGTTGACGTTGAGCGAGTACGG
>CALBSU010000433.1 GCA_937967285.1 uncultured Acidobacteriota bacterium | reverse complement strand
CGTTTGAGGAAGCGCGCGCCGTAGGCGGGACTGAATCCCTTCTCGACCAGATAGTCGATGGCGGCTTCGGTGACCTCGATCTGCCGTCCCTGGCGTTCGGCCTGTCGGCGGATTCCGTTGATGTAGAGCAGAGCGATCTGTTTGACCTCGTCCTCGGTGAGAGGAGTGAAGACCACGATCTCGTCGATTCGGTTACGGAACTCGGGCGAGAAGCGGGTCTCGGCGGCCTTGAGCACCTCGCGCTTGATCTCCTCGATATCGGCGGTGGTCTTCTGACCGAATCCGAGCGGCTTCATATACTTTTTGAAGTTCTCGGAGCCGAGGTTGGACGTCATGATAATGATGGCGTCCGAAAGATAGACCTTCTTGCCGCGTCCGTCGGTCAGCCAGCCTTCGTCGAAGGCCTGCAGGAAGAGGTTGAGCAGAAAAGGCGACGCCTTTTCGACCTCGTCGAGCAGGAGGACGGTGTACGGATTTTCGCGGAGCTTCTCGGTCAGGATGCCGCCGCGCTCGGAGCCGACGATGCCGCGCGGCATGCCGATCAGCTTCTCGATGGCGACGGTGCCGTCCTGGTACTCGCTCATGTCGATGCGGACCATCTTCTGGTCGTCGCCGAACATGGTCTCGGCGACGGCCTTGGCCAGTTCGGTCTTGCCGACGCCGGTCGGTCCGAGGAAGAGGAGGACTCCGTCGGGTTTGTAGAAGTTCTCCTTGAGCGGTCCCTTGTTGAGGCGCAGGCGCTGGGCGACGGCGCGGACGGCGTCCTTCTGTCCGATGACGCGCCGGCCGAGCTGGTCCTCGAGGTTCCTGAAGCGATCCGAAGTGTCGCGATAGATCAGGTCGCGCGGGATGCGCGATTCCTGCGAGATGACGTCGATGATGTGCTCGGGTTTGACCTGCAGCCGGTTCGGCTCGTTGATCTCGACCTTGACGGAGGCCGTATCGAGCCAGCCGATGACCTTGTCCGGCAGATGCAGGTTGCGGATATAGCGCGGAGCCATCTCGAGAGCGGTATCGATCGCCGCATCGGTGATCTGGACGGAGTAGTTCTTCTCGAGACGCGGGCGGATGCCCTGCAGGATCTGGCGCGTTTCGCTCAAAGTCGGTTCATCGACCTTGACCAGGCGGAAGCGGCGGGCTAGAGCCTCGTCCTCCGCGATGTACTCCTTGTACTCGGTCAGCGTGGTGGCGCCGATGATGCGCAGTTCGCCGCGGGCCAGCGCGCCCTTGAACATGTTGGCCGCATCGGAGGAAGCGCCGAGGGCCGAGCCGGCGCCGATGATCGTGTGCGCCTCGTCGACGAAGAGGATCAGATCGGGTCGCTCCTTGACCTCGTTGATGATGCCCTGCAGCCGTTCCTCGAACATCCCGCGGAGCATGGTGCCGGCGACGATGCCGGCCATCTGGAGCTGGACGAGGTGGGCGTTCCTGAGGCGCGCCGGGACCTTCTCGGGTTCGAGTTCGATCAGCCGGGCGAGTCCCTCGACGACGGCTGTCTTGCCGACGCCGGGTTCGCCGACAAGCATCGGCGAGTTGGCGCGCTCGCGGTGGCAGAGGATCTCGATCATCTGCTGGATCTCCTGCTCGCGGCCGATGGTCGGCGGCAGCTTGTCCTGCCGGGCCAGCTTGTTGAGCGAGACGCCGAAATGCTTGAGATATGCCGGCAGTTCGTACTTCTTGCGCAGGACCTCTGTCTGCTCCTCGCGGGAGCGGATATTTTCGGTGATCGTGTTGGTCGCGTCGCCCGGGTCGGCGCCGAGCCGGCGGATGATGTCCGCGGGAACGCCGTTCGGATCGGAGAAGAGCATGACCATCAGGTCGAAGGATTCGATCTGCTGCCGTCCGTTCTGGCGGGCGCGCTTGAGGGCCCGGTTGAAGAGGTCGCGGGTCGTGTCGGCGATGTACATCTTTTTGCCGACGTACTGGCGGCTCTTCGAGAGCTCCTGGTCGAGCAGGTGCGAGACGGCGCGCGGATCGACCCCGATCGTCTGCATCGACTCGAGGAAGAGGGCGTTCTCGAGCTCGTTGAGGGCGGTGAAGATATGCTCGACCGAGAGGAAGTTGTGATCCCTGCTCTTTGAGATCTCGATCGCCCGGCGAACCACCTTCTGCCCGGAATCGGAAAACTTGTCTGTCATTGGCCCTAAATCGATCACGTCGTTACCCCACTAAGTCGAACCTGCTCAACAGGTTAAAACAGAATCAACACCGACCCGCCGGGGATCGCCGGCAGGCCGGTGAACGGTATCCTTATACTTAAGCTACAGTCCGGTGTTTTGACTGTCAAGCACCTCCATTTTTACCGGAAAAATGTGTCATTTCTTTCAAGAATCAGCCGTGATCCTCGGCCTCGGTCTCAGGCGCCTCGGCGATGGCGGCGTCGGTGGTCAGCAGGAGCCCCGAGATCGACGCGGCGTTCTGGAGCGCGGTGCGGACGACCTTGGCCGGATCGATGATGCCGGCCTCGAACATGTCCTCGACCTTGAGGGTCGCGGCATTGAATCCGACGGTCTTCTTCTCGGTGCGCATCTTGCCGACGATCAGGCTGCCGTCCTGTCCGGCGTTCTCGGCGATCCGGCGGAGCGGCTCTTCGAGCGCGCGGCGCAGGATTGCGAGGCCGGTCTTCTCGTCGCCCGAGGCTTCGAGCGACTCGATCGCCTTCGCGGCGCGGAGCAGCGCGATGCCTCCGCCGGGGACGATGCCCTCCTGGGCGGCGGCGCGTGTCGCGTTGAGGGCGTCCTCGACGCGCATCTTCTTCTCCTTCATCTCGATCTCAGTGGCCGCGCCGACCTTGATCACGGCGACGCCGCCCGAGAGCTTGGCCAGCCTCTCCTGCAGCTTCTCGCGATCGTAGTCGGAGGTCGTCTCCTCGATCTGGCGGCGGATGGTCGCGATCCGGCCCTGCAGATCGTTCTTTCTGCCGGCGCCCTCGATGATCGTGGTATTGTCCTTGTCGATCAGGATGCGCTTGGCGGTTCCGAGATCCTGAAGCTGGACGTTCTCGAGCTTGATGCCGAGGTCCTCCGTGATCACCTGGCCGCCGGTCAGGATGGCGATGTCCTCGAGCATGGCCTTGCGGCGGTCGCCGAAGGCAGGCGCCTTGACCGCTGCCACGCGCAGCGAACCGCGCAGCTTGTTGACGACCAGCGCCGAGAGAGCCTCCGCCTCGACGTCCTCGGCGATGATCAGCAGGCTGCGGCCCTGCTGGGCGACCTGCTGAAGCAGCGGGAAGATCTCGTGCAGCGATGCGATCTTCTTCTCATGCAGCAGGATCAGCGGGTCTTCCAACTCGACCTCGAGCTTGTTCGGATCGGTCACGAAATAGGCTGAAATGTAGCCGCGATCGAACTGCATGCCCTCGACGATATCGAGCGAGGTCTCGATCGACTTGGCCTCTTCGACGGTCACGACGCCGTCGCGGCCGACCTTCTCCATGGCCTCGGCCAGCAGTTCGCCGATCACGCGATCGCCGTTGGCGGCCACGGTCCCGACGTTGGTCAGCTCGGACTTGTCCTTGATCTTCTTCGAAAGTTTCTCGATCTCGGTCACGGCGGCACGGACGCCGCGCTCGATCCCGCGCTTGAGATGCATCGGGTTGGCGCCGGAGGTGACGTTCTTGACGCCCTCGCGGAAGATGGCCTGCGCCAGAACGGTGGCGGTTGTTGTGCCGTCGCCGGCCAGGTCATTGGTCTTCGAGGCGACCTCGCGCACCATCTGCGCGCCCATGTTCTGATAACTGTCCTTGAGATCGATCTCCTTGGCCACCGTCACGCCGTCCTTGGTGATGAGCGGCGATCCGAACTTCTTGTCAATGACGACGTTGCGCCCGCGCGGACCGAGCGTCACGCGCACGGCGTTGGCCAGAATGTTGACTCCTTCCAGCATACCGCGCCGGGCTTCCTCTCTGAACTTCAGCTCTTTTGCTGCCACTGTTTTTCTGTGCTCCTGTTATTAGTTGTTTCCGGTAGTAGTAGTTTCCAGTTGCCAGTTGCCAGTTTCCAGTCTGTATTTAAAGTGTGCTCCATTTACATTAATTTCCTGATGGCCAGATTCAACAATTCCCTCGGGGACATTCAGTGATAAGGACTGATTTCGTGATCAAATACTGGAAACTGGAAACTGGCAACTGGAAACCAAATTCAACCGGCAACTATTTTTACGCTCTGCCGACTCGGACGCGGGCCGGTCTGATCAGCCTCTCGCCGAACTTGTAACCGGTCTGATACTCCTCGATGACGCGATTGTCCTGATCCTCCGTGACGGGCACGATCTCGACCGCCTCGTGGACCTCCGGGTCGAAGATCTCGCCGATGCCGGGGACGGGTTTGAGGCCCATCGACTGCATCTTCGTCTCGAAGAGACCGGCCGTGGCGCGGACGCCTTCGAGCAGGGCGGCGAAGTCGGGCTCTTTTGATTCGCTCTTCTCGGCGGCCGCGACGGCGCGCTTGAGGTTATCGAGCGTGTCGAGTAGTCCGGCGACGATCTCGCCGCGTGCCGCTTCGAGCTTCTGATCGAACATCCGCTGCATCCGCGCGCGCTGCTCCTCGGCCTCGGTCTTGAGCTGGTTCTGGGCATGGCGGAAGCGATCGGCCAGGTCCCTGACCTGCCGTTCGGCCTCGGCGCGTTTCTCCTCCGCTTCGCGGAGTCTGGCTTCGAGGTCCTCGGTTACGGGAGCCGGATCGTCGACCGGTTCGGCCTCGATCTCGTCGTCGATCGAGACCCGGCGCCTGTCGGTGACGTGGATCTCGATCGGAGTTCCGTCATCCATTTCGTTCCTTTCGGGCTCGTTCATTTCGGCCGGGTTCTCCCCGGCCGTCTCTCTCCCGGAGTTACCGGCATTGGAATTCATAAGTTACTGAACCACCTTCCATAATGGCTTTCAATGGTTTCAACCAAAGAAGTCAAAATAGCATCGCGACAGGTCTAATGCAACGCGATCAGCCGCCGGCCGCGGAGCTCTGCTGCGGGATGAAGACCATCTGATCCCGTTCGAGGTCTCCCCTGACGAGAACCGTCTCGTTGGGCTTGATCTCGCCGGCGAGCAGCTTCATGGCCAGCGGATTCTGGACCAGGCTCTGGATGGCGCGCTTGAGCGGGCGCGCGCCGTAGATCGGGTCGTACCCCTCGCGGGCGAGCAGCTCCTCGGCCGACGGGTCGAGGACCAGATTGATCTGCCGCTCGGCCAGCATCTGCCGGAGCGCCTCGAGCTGGATCTTGATGATCTGCCTGATCTGATCCAGGCCGAGCCGGCGGAAGATGATCACGTCGTCGACGCGATTGAGAAACTCGGGCTTGAACGACGCCCGGAGCTGTTCCATCACTCCGGCCTGCATCTGCTTGTCGTCGCCCTCGAACTCCTGAATCTCGCGCGATCCGATGTTCGAGGTCATGATGATGACCGTGTTCTTGAAATCCACGGTTCGGCCCTTGCCGTCGGTCAGCCGGCCGTCGTCGAGGATCTGGAGCAGGATGTTGAAGACGTCCGGATGCGCCTTTTCGATCTCGTCGAAGAGGACGACCGAGTAGGGCCGCCGCCGGACGGCCTCGGTCAGATATCCGCCCTCCTCGTAGCCGACATAGCCCGGGGGCGCGCCGATCAGGCGCGCGACCGAGTGTTTCTCCATGAATTCGGACATATCGAGCCGGACCATGGCGTGTTCGTCGTCGAAGAGGAACTCGGCCAGGGCCCGCGCGGTCTCAGTCTTGCCGACGCCGGTCGGCCCGAGGAAGATGAACGATCCGATCGGCCGTTTCGGATCCTGCAGTCCGGCGCGAGCGCGACGGACGGCGTTCGAGACGGCGATCAGCGCGTCATTCTGCCCGATCACCCGCAGCCCGAGCCGCTCCTCCATTTTGACCAGCTTCTGCATTTCGCCCTCGAGCATCTTCGAGACCGGGACGCCCGTCCACTTGGCGACAACCTCGGCGACGTCCTCCTCGGTCACCTCCTCCTTCAGAGTCCGCCCCTCCTTCTGCAGCTCGGCCAGCTTCTCCTGGTCGGCGTCGAACTGTTTCTGCAGCTCCGACATTGCGCCGTAGCGGATCTCAGCCACCTTGCCGTAATCGCCGGCGCGTTCGAACTGTTCGGCCTCGATCTTGAGGGCCTCCATCTTCTCCTTGGCCGAGCGGATGCGCTCGATGACCTCCTTCTCGGACTGCCACTTGGCCTTCATCCCGCCCGATTTCTCGCGCAGGTCGGCGATCTCCTTCTCGACCTTCTCGAGCCGCTCCCTCGAAATCTGATCGTCCTCGCGCATCAGCGCCTGGCGCTCGATCTCGCGCTGGATGATCTCGCGCTCGACCTGGTCGATCTCAGTCGGCAGGCTGTCGATCTCGATCCGCAGCCGCGAGGCCGCCTCGTCGATCAGGTCGATCGCCTTGTCCGGCAGAAACCGGTCGGTGATGTATCTGTTCGAGAGGGTCGCCGCCGCGACGATCGCCGCGTCCTTGATCCGCACGCCGTGATGCGTCTCGTACTTGTCCTTCAGGCCGCGCAGGATGGCGATCGTGTCCTCGACGTTCGGCTCGCCGACATAGACCTGCTGGAAGCGCCGCTCGAGCGCCTTGTCCTTCTCGATGTACTTCTGATATTCGTTGAGCGTGGTCGCCCCGACGCAGCGCAGTTCGCCGCGGGCCAGCGCCGGCTTGAGCATGTTCGAGGCGTCGACCGCCCCCTCGGCTCCGCCCGCTCCGACCAGCGTGTGCAGCTCGTCGATGAACATGATGATCTGCCCCTCGGCCTTCTCGACCTCGCGCAGGACGGCCTTCAGCCGCTCCTCGAATTCGCCGCGATACTTCGCGCCGGCCAGCATGGCCCCCAGATCGAGACCGACCAGCCGTTTGTTCTTGAGCGTCTCCGGCACGTCGCCGGAAACGATCCGCTGCGCCAGCCCCTCGACGATCGCCGTCTTGCCGACGCCCGGCTCGCCGATCAGCACCGGATTGTTCTTCGTCCGCCGCGAGAGCACCTGGATCGTCCGCCGGATCTCGTCATCACGCCCGATCACCGGATCGAGCTTGCCCTTGCGCGCCAGATCGGTCAGATCCTTCGAATACTTCGACAGCGCCTGATAACTCTCCTCCGCGCTCTGGCTGGTCACGCGCGCCCCGGCCCGCATCCCCTCGACGATCTTCATCAGACCCTCGCGGTTGACCCCATGCGACCGCAGAATCCTGCCCGCCTCACCCGATTTCTCCTCAGCGATCGCCAGCAGCAGATGCTCGGTCGAGATGAACTCGTCCTTCAGCTTGTCCGCCTCCTTCTGCGAGACGCTGAAGACCTCGCTCAACCGCGGACTGTAATAGCGCTGCGTGAAACCGCTCACCTGCGGGAACTTCCTGATCGCCGCCTCGACCTCGCTCGAGACCGCCTGAACGTTGGCCCCGATCTTCCCGAGAATCGGACGCGTCACCCCCTCCGCCTGGTCGATCAGCGCCGCCAGCAGATGCTCCGGCTCCACATTCTGATGATTGCTCTTCTCGGCCAGCGCCACCGCCGACTCGATCGCTTCCTGAGCCTTGAGCGTGAATTTGTCCAGTCGCATATGAATACCCCTGATCTTTTGGC
>CALBSU010000432.1 GCA_937967285.1 uncultured Acidobacteriota bacterium | reverse complement strand
CATTTACCATCTTGAGACTCCGGCCAGTTTATTTCACTACAGTGATGCTGTCAAAGTACCGCGGGAAAGTGAAATGGCGCCCCGGAGGCGCCATTTCCATCTGTCTGCATTGAACCGTGGAGATGCGACTACTGGCCGGGCTGGGTTGCCTGTCCGGCTCCGGCGCCTGCCCCGGACAACGGAGTACCCTCGCCATGCGGCACCGGAGCGGGCGTCTTGGTCTCGACGAAACGGATCGTTCCATCCTCGATCACGTTGAAATCCTTGTAGGCCGTCGTGGCGCTCTGCCTGGTCGCCTGAACGCAGTACTGATCCGGTGTCGCCTCGGTTGAGTTGTACGTGTATCCGCTGACCGCGCCGCCTCCGGCATAGTTGGCATCCAGCAGCCCGGTCTCGTTCAACTCCTTGAGCGTGCCGAACTTGCCCTTCATCGCATTGTACTGGGCCTGATTGGTGTGAATCGTGCCGAGCGTCTTGATCGCTGCCGTCTCACGACTCAATTTCAGATTCTCCTGCAGTTTCGGCAGGGCGATCGCCGCCAGTATCCCGATGATAGCCACCACGATCAGCAGTTCGATGAGCGAAAAACCGGCCTGCGCCCGGCGAATTTTACCTTGATGCTTCATATTGCTTCCAAGCTCCTTAAAAAGTAGAAAGTGGAAAGTAGAAAGCAGAAAGATATAGTTATCTTTCCATTTTATACATTCCGCTTTTTTCCGAATCAGGTTCTGACATTGTGCTCTCTTGCGGCCGGGGACTGATAAAAATAGAAAGCAGAAAGTAGAAAGTAGAAAGAGAATGTTATGGGCCGGTATCCGGCCGGTTCGATCGCTGCTTTCCCCTCTCTAACGACCGATATCGAGATCGGTTCCAATAATACATTAACCCGGGGTCCGGCGGGAAGTTCATGAGGGCTCAAAACCCCGTCTCCACGGGAAGAACGGAGTTTACTCTTTTTCGGACCGGCGATCCAGTGTCAGAATCCGGGCATGTGAGCGCGGTAGCTTCTGAGCGCCAGAAGAAGCGTCAGGATCGAGAGGATCAGCCAGAAGACAGCCCACGCCGTCGCGGGGATCAGCGTCAGTCGCTCCATTGTCACCGCATCGCTCGGGACGCTGGTCATGGCGGAGGCCCAGAAGAGAGTCCGCAGATCGAACAGCGCGTTGAGACAGCACTGAACGGCGAGAAAGCTCAGAAAGAGATGCGCGGTCCGTTCCTTGAAGGAGAGCGCCACCCACATCAGCCCCGCGGTCAGAATCAGTCCCAGCACCCAGCTGAACGGATCGCGGGCGAAGAAGGCCGTCAGAGCCAGAATGATCGCCGCACAGACCGTCAGGACGGCACGCGGGCGGTCTCCGCGGCTGCCCAGAATCAGCAGCGCGGCTCCGAACGCGGTCGTCGTCAGATATCCGGCGCTGGCGATCACCATCTGGATGCCGCCTCGCGTGTACGTCTCACCGCTCGCATCGGCGTAGATGACCAGACTGTCGACCGAACCGAGAGTCGCCAGTGCCGCCAGCGCATGCCCGCCCTCGTGAATGAAGGTGATGAACAGCCTGATCGGATAGACCGCCACCCACGCCAGCGGAACGAATGAGATGATCAGCGTCAGGACGGTCGCAATCAGCAGAAACTTGAATCCGTCCTTACCTTTTTTCGTGGCTTTCCTGCTCATATCCCCTTCTACGCCCTGAGCTCCAAAAAGTTTATTCTTTCAGGTCATCGGCGCTCAGCCAGCCGATCTGTCCGAATCCGGCGATGAACTGCGCGCGCACGACCTCGATGACGTAAAATCTGAAATCGCCCAGCTGGAGCAGGTTCTCAGACTCCGGAAACCGCTGCAGATAGACGGTCAGAGCCTCCTCGAGACGGTCCTCCGCGATCGGTTCGGCCTTTCCGGCTATCGCCAGGCGCGCTCCGGCCTGTGGATTGTCGCGCGCAGCCGAATCCTGAATGAAGAGCGAGACGCGCCCGTCCTCGACGATATTCTTCGTGTGCTCGGCAAGCCCGCTGACGAGAATAACCGGCTCGCCGCTTCCGAGTACGGCATAGGAGATCAGCGATCCGAACGGCCATCCGTCCAGCTTCGCCGAGATCGTCGAAAGCACGCCGTGCTTCTCACGTCGCAGCATATCCTTCGCCATTTGCGATCTTTCGCTCATTCGATTTACCTCCTGACAAGATAATTGCGGATCGACTTTACTGTATTTTTCCTGACCGACTGATAGTAAATTAAGACGCCGGCGGTGAGCCGACGAAAAAACTATATCACCGCCAGATCGGTAACAGGAGGAAACAGGATAAATAAATGAGCGATACACCGAAAAGCAGGGAATTCGATCTGCTCAAACCTGCGTCTGAGAAGAATCCTTTTCTGAAATTCATGGGGATCGAGCTGCTGGACGCAGGAGCAGGCTGGGCGAGGATGAAGATGAGCTTCCGCGAGGACCTGCTTCAGCCGTTCACGATGCACGGAGGCGCAATCTACAGCCTGGCCGATTCCGCAGCCGCGCACGCGGCAATGACTCACGTCGTCCCCGACCAGTATGTGACCACAGTCGAGCAGCGAATCAATTTTCTCAAGGCCGTTCGCGATCAGGATATATTCGCCGAAGCGCAGGTGGTCAACCTGGGCCGGACTCTGGTCTACGTCGAAGTTACGCTCCACTCGGCGGAGGGAAAGCTGATCGGTCGCAGCGCCGCCACCCTGATGCGCCTCGATCGCGATAGAATCGTCAAATAGGCTGACATTCGATCGGATCTTTTTCGTATGCCGAATATACCATTTGGTGCAAAAATCCCGGTCGCTCAACCGCTCTTGCAACGTAAACCCTTTATTTTGAAGCGTATGGCAGGGTTCCCCATCGCCTGGTCGCGGCATCGTAATTGCTTGTATATTAATAAGATAGAGTAGGATTATTATCTGAAGCGAAGATGGAGGCGATTATGAGAGAAGCGACAGTGAGATACGGAAGAGTGATGAGGCAGGTGTTCCGGCTGCTGACGATGCTGTTGCTGGCCGTACCGTTGAGCGTCTCCGGTCAGACGGCGAACGATCCGGTGATCCGCGTGGCACGAGTCAGTCTGATTGATGGCGATGTCAGCTATCAGCGGGCGAACGATTCGAGGACGGAATGGTACGACGCCTCGCTCAACATGCCGCTCGATGAGAACGATCAGATCTTCAGCGGACCGGGCGGTCGGGCTGAGATCCAGCTCAGCGGTCGCAATATCGTCAGGATATATCGCGACACGAATCTGCGATTCACACGCTTCAATACCGCGACGGTTCAGATGGCGCTGCCGGTCGGAACCGCCACCTTCAGGATCGACAGCCTCGACAAGAGGCAGTTCTACATCCTCGATGCCACGGATCCGAACCAGAACGATCCCGTCTACTTCGAGGTCGATACGCCGACTGTCGCAATCGTCTTCGAGAAGGAAGGACTCTATCGAGTCAATGTCGCTGAGGACGGCACAACCGAGGTCATAGTCCGCAAGGGGAGAGCCTCAGTCTACAACCAGGAGATCGGCGAGGTCGCCGTCAAGCAGGGTCGACGGATGATCGTCGAGGGCAACGACAACTACTACCAGATCTCCCGGCTCGAGGATAAGGACGGATGGGACCGCTGGAACGAGAGCCGCGACAACGAACTTTTCGCACGCCTGGACGATTACCGCAGTTCACGCTACATCCCCGGATCGCTCCCCGGAGTCTATGATCTGGACGTCTATGGCGACTGGGTTCAGTCGCCCGATTACGGCTGGATCTGGGGACCGCGCGCCGTGCCGGCGGGATGGGCGCCATATCGCCAGGGTTACTGGCGATGGTATTCGTCCTACGGCTGGACCTGGATCTCGTACGAACCGTGGGGCTGGGTGCCCTACCACTACGGTCGCTGGGCTTTCTGGCGAAGCAGATGGTACTGGGTCCCGAGCGTCAGTTACGGCTCAGGGATCGGTTACGGCTGGAACTGGTCTCCGCATCTGGTCACATTCTTCGGCTGGGGCGGCTACAACCGCGGCTACCGTGACGGCTTCCGCGACGGATACCGAAACGGACTGAGAGACGGATGGCTGGGGTGGTGTCCGCTTGCGCCGGGTGAAGCGTTTCATGGACGACGTCCGAGAAGCGGTTCGCCGGATATCGCGCCGAGATCGCTCGACGCCTACCGTAACCACAACGTCCCCGGCGGATTGAGCATGCTCGAAAGCCGCAAGTTCGATCAGGGACGCGTGGTCGTCGGGAGCGATGTGCTGACCGCTCCGCCGAGGGAGATCGCCGGACGGAGGATCGAATCCGCCCCGGTGCAGATCAATCCCGTTGAATTGAAACCGAGCGCCCCGGCGCCCGTCAGAACCTCTCCGATCGAGCGCGGATCGATGGCCCGCAGGATCGAGGCGCCGGTCATCGAGCGGCGCCCGGCCGGCGTCAACGCCCCTTCGCGATCTGTTCAGGACGGAGCGGTCGTACCCGCGACGCCGGAACGCAAGACAGATACCCGTATCTCGGACGGCGTCATTCAGCGTTCGGACCGTCCGGCGAGAAATACCGATTACCGGACCGTCGAGAGAAGCGCTCCACCCGACTGGACCGTCCCGCGACCGAGCCGTGAATCGAATCGCGAATCGGCTTCGCCCGGACGGACCCCGGATCGAACGGTTCGACCGGAGATGCCGTCGCGTACAGAACCGCCGCGGAGAGTTGAACCTCCGCCGCAGCGAATCGAGAGACGTGAAGTTCCGCGAGAGGTCCCGCGCGAAGTTCCGCGCGAAACAAGGCGACCAGATCCTCCGCCGGCAAGGTCTCCGATGCCTTCGCGTGAGTCTGAACGGCCGTCTGCGCCGCCGCCTGCTCGACCCAGTCCGTCCGAGCGGCCGAGCGCACCTTCTCGAGGCAGCAGCCCCGAGAAACGACCCGAAAGACCGGCCATGCCGGAACGTAAACCGATCGAGAACTGATATCCCTGCAATGGCCAGGAGTTATTCAGGGCATGAAACACCGGGTTTAACCATTGTTCGATCTACGATATTGAGGAAATTGGCAAAATCATGTCCTTAATACCTCCTGGCGATATTGGCGCCCTGGCGTTTAATAACTCTTCGCGTTAGGGCTGAGCAGTTACAAAAAATTACGGGACGCGATTTCGATCATCGCGTCCCGTTCTGCATTTCAACTTGTTACTGAAATATCAGGATTGAGCCTGAAACGTGCGATACGGGTTCTCCCGCGCGTAGTTGTACGCTGTCCACGCTGAAATGATGTGGCAGATCCAGCCGAGCAGGCCGCCTGTTCCGATCCAGAAACCCGGCGTGATGATCAGCCAGAATATCCCTCGGAGAATTTTTCCGTTGTAGATCTGCCCGACGCCGGGAACGATTAAACTCAATACCGCTGCAATTCCAGGGTTCCTCATTTCCTGCCTCCTTCAGACAGTGATACGAAACAGAGCAGTAAAAAGTTGGAGAAAATTTCGGCATCAGAAGACGGCGCGTTTCCTGACCGTCTGCTTGCTGTCGAGCGAGAATCGGGGTTCCGGATCGGAATCGCCGAGAATGATCGAGGCCGCGTACTCGCCGATCGCCGGTCCGTGCTTGAACCCGTGGCCGGAGCCTCCGCCGACCAGCCAGACGTCGTCGAATTCCGGGTGGCGGTCGATCAGGAAATTGCCGTCCGAAGTGTTTTCGTACTGGCAGACCCGCGTCTCGATTACCGGGGCCCCGGCCAGAGCAGGAAACCTGAGCGCGAGGAATGATCTGACCTCCGCCAGAATCGCATCGGTCGTCGTTCTTTCGGTCGAATCCGGATCGATCTCGCTGCCGTGACGATCAAGCGCCAGCTTGAAACCGCGATGTTCGATGTCCGGCAGGCCGTACATCTCAGCGCCGAAATCGATCCAGGCAGGCAGACGCGAAAACCGATCATCTCCCGCCGGCGGGCCGAAGAAGAAGACCTCCTGGCGAGTCGGATGGATCCGCCGGCCGAGCAGATCGGGAAAGAGTTTCGGCAGCCAGGGGCCGCACGCGAAGACGTACCGGTCCGCCTCGATCCGGGCGCCGTCGGCCGTTGTAATCAGCCGGCCGGACGGCGCGGCGCATTGCCTGTAGCTCCCGCCGGAGGCGACGAAGTCATCAACCACGGCCTGCACCGCCCGCCTCGCCATCAATACACCGCTCCCGGGCTCAAAAATCGCCCAGCTCACGTCACCGAAACTTATCTGCGGATAACGGCGCTCCAGATCCTGACGGCCGAGTTGTTCGAACTCTATGCCGACTTCGGTCAGCGTGCGAAGCGTTGCGATAGTGTACGGATCGTCCTGGCGCGCCATCCAGAGCACGCCGGTACCATGAAACAGCTCTTTTCCGCTTCTCGCTGCAAGTTCCTTCCATTTCCCGAGCGCAGTGTTCGACCAGCGGGTGTAGATCTCATCGGCGCCGTACCCCATCCTGATGATCCGCGTCTCTCCGCCCGAACTGGAACGACTGTTGCCCGGCCCGTACGCATCGAGCAGACAGACCTTCGCCCCGGACCGCGCCAGATGGTTCGCGATCCAGCTTCCGAAAACGCCCGCCCCGATGACCGCCACATCGAACCCCGCACTCATCCTTTTTACCCTCCGCATCTGCCCCGATCGTCGAGTCGGGGTTTTACCTGACCACGTCGCCGGGCCTGAGATGACAGGCCTGACTGATTTTGCTTTTCTATTCGAATATCAAATCCTGTACAATTTCCGCGTCTATGCCAAACACTAAAACAAAGAGAGCCTCTGTCGGCACTCATCCGGCTCCTCCGGGCATGACTGATGCCAGGCAGTTGATCGACGATAAAATACGTCGCTTCGAATCCGCGCTGGACAATCATCACCGGAAGGCCGCTGCCGGAGTCGAAGGGCTCTTCGAGCTGATCGGCAATCTGCGCCGGTCGATCACCCTGCTCGATCCGGATACCGGGGACCGCATCTCCGTGCAGATCGAACTGCACTCGATTCTGGACGAGATGGTGATGAAGGCTGTCTCGAGACTGATCGAATCGAGCGCCACCGAAGCCCTCGGGCTCGCCCGCAGGGATGCGGTTACAGGGCTTCCCAATCGGGCCGCCTTCGAACAGCACCTGGTCGAGGAGGTTGAACGCGCCAGATCCTTCGGCCGTCAGCTTTCGGTCATCATCTTCGACGTCGACCGGTTCAAGGGAATCAATGACCGTTTCGGCCACCCTTCAGGCGATATGGTTCTGAAGGAGGTGGCGGGAGTCATCCGCTCATCGCTCAGAAAGAGCGACATGGTGTTCCGTTACGGCGGCGACGAATTCGCCGCCATCTGCCCTGCCGCATCTGATCACTCGACGAGAATCATACTGCCCCGTATCGACCGCCGGCTGTTTGAGCATTTTTCAGGGTCATCCGTCCCCGGACCGGTCGGCGTCAGCGCCGGAGCCGCCACGTTTCCGGTCGACGGCGATGACGCACAGACGCTGGTTCAGGAAGCGGATCAGCGGCTCTACCGGCGCAAGCACGAAAACCGCCGGCAATCAGCCGGTTGATCGGACAGTTTCGGCGTCCTCACCTGCCGGATGTTTTATTGATCGCAGGAAGAATTATCCTAACATGAGTACACCGACATCACTTCATCTGAAGTTCAGCCTTCGCTCGATCATCATTCAGTTGACGATCGGATTCGTGCTGCTGCTGGCACTGATCTGGCTGATCGCCACGAACAGCCAGAACAAGCTGTATCAGTTGAGAATCCAGGCGAGCGAAAGCTCCGAGGCCTATCTCGAAAGGCTCGAGCTGGCAACGGGAATTCGCGAAGCGGCCTATAACCTGGTCGTTCAGGCCCGGCTCTACAGGTCGGCACGCGATCTTGAAATCCCCGGCCTGCCCTATCGGTTCACACTCAACAAGTCGAAATACCGGCTCGAACAACTGCTCGCCAGGGGAGACAAATTGTGGGGCAGCAACCCGGCCGGACTCCCGGCCGGCGAGATCGCTGCATGGCAGGCTATCGATGCGGCCATCGGAGATCTCATGAAACAGATCGAAACCGAGGAGAAGACGGTCGACGATGCCCCGCAATCGCCTTCAGCAGTCCCGACGCCTCAGCCGGCTCCGCAGACGGACCTGAGCGAGGACTTTTACGACAAGCGCAGCAACCTCGAACAGGCGGCGATCAACCTCGCAACCGAGATCTCGAAAGGCCGCCGGAAGGTCTTCGAAGATATCACCGCGCTCCAGAACGCCGCGGCCGGCGAGATCGGCCGCAACCGCTGGCTGACCCTGCTCTTCGGTCTGGGAATCGCCGGCTTCACGCTCTTCACCACCCGAAACCAGCTGATCAAACTGCGCGAGGCGGAAAGAAGAGTGCAGGTCGAGCAGGGTCGCAAGGGCGCGATCTTCGACAGCCTCTCCAACGACCTGCTCGTGCTCAACCGTCAGGGAGAGGTCCTCGAGGTCAATCACGCTTTTCTCGATCACTTCAGGATGACCGATGCCGAGCTGAAACTGCAGGATTACCGCGCCGCGCTCGCGCAAATGCCCGAGATCGCCACATTTGTCGGGAAAGCGGTCGCGGCGTCCGATCCCATCAGCCGCCGACGCGAGAGGATCGAGGTCAGATCCCACAACGGACAGCAGACCAGCAGCCTTTACGACGTCTCCGTCTTTCCCCTCATGGTCGGCGAAGAGGTCGAAGGCCGCGTCATCGTGCTCGACGACGTAACCGAGGAAGAGAAGTTTCGGGAAGAACTGAGGCGCAGCCGGACGCTCAGCGCGGTCGGTCAGATTACCGCGCAGGTGGCGCATGAAATCTATAATCCTCTCGGCGCCGTCAAACTGAACCTCGAACTGCTTGAAATGCAGACCGGCGATGACGACGACATCAGGCACACAATCGACAGGATCAAGCGCGGAGTCGATCATCTTTCGACCATCGCCATGGACCTGCGATTCCTGACTCGCCCGCGCGATCCGGAACGCCGGCCCACCGACCTGAACAAGCTGCTCGACGATGTCATCGAACTGGCCAGCGACCGACTCGAACGCTCTCGCATCGTCGTCTCGCGCGACTTCGCGTCGAATTCAGCCGGCGAATACGACCCTCAACAACTGCGCAAGGTCTTCCTCAACCTGCTCATCAACGCCATCGAGGCATCTCCGATCAGCGGCGAAATCGATCTCAGGACATCTTTCCTGCCTCCCGAGCAGGCGGCTTCGAAACCGGGACTCGAAGCGCCCCGCGGAGCCGTCACGGTCAGCGTCATCGATCACGGAACCGGCATGT
The DNA here is from genome assembly GCA_937967285.1 of uncultured Acidobacteriota bacterium. Classification (GTDB taxonomy): domain Bacteria; phylum Acidobacteriota; class Blastocatellia; order RBC074; family RBC074; genus JADJXM01. Next base: position 1,288 of record CALBSU010000432.1, on the reverse strand, counting down.
CCGAGGAGACGCGCAGCCGCATCTTCGAGGCATTCTTCACCACCAAACGCAACGGCACCGGTCTCGGGATGATGATCACCCAGGAGATCGTCAAAAAACACCACGGAATTATTGAAATCGAGAGCGAGGAGGGAAGCGGCACCAGAGTCGACGTGGTCCTGCCGCTCTGAGGATCTGTCTTGCCCGCGCAAAATGAATGGAGGGCGCCGGATGGCGCCCTCCATATTCGTTTCGTCGGAATTATCGACCTAGACCGAGATGACTTCGATATCCGGATCGACTTCCTCCCTGAGCATGTGCTCGATTGCCATCAAGGTGCCCCCGATCGAACTGGGACAGCTCCCGCAGGCGCCCTGATAGCGGATCAGCAACTGCTTGTCGTTGAGACCGACGATCTCCAGTCCGCCTCCGTCGCCCGCCAGACCCGGCCTGATCTTCTGATCCAGAACCTCATTGATCCGGTCCAGCAGAGGATTTTCGCCGGCCACATAGTTCGACGGCAACCCAGAAGGCGCGGGCATGTCGGCTGCCGACGGGGCCGACCTGATCGGCTCAGCCAGCTTCTTCAGCATCTCTTCCCACGTCACATCCTCGTCCTTGTTGACCGTGATGAAACGGTCCATGTAAAAGACCGATGTGACGTTCCCGACATCGAACAGCGCCGATGCCAGCGGATCCGCCTGCGCCGATTCGGCGTCCTGATACGAACGCGATGTCCCGTTCGTGACCGGCTCCTTCAAGATAAACTTCACCGCATTCGGGTTCGGCGTGTATTCTATATCTGCTATCCTGGGCATCCCTTAAACTCTTTCTTTTTCAACGATTTCAACATTCAAACGCGATCCTTGGGCAGATTGGCGTTTTACCGGCTCCTTTAAACAACCAAGCATATCAAATTATCAATAGATCAGTAAAACCTGACGATACTGGTTCAAGGATGTGGCTTTTTTATGGCGAACCGGAGATCCCCGCGCGACTCCCGGTGCGGGATGATGATACAGACCCGATTTTTGAGGACTGAACTCGATTGTTCCCGCATTTCACTTTCTACTTTCCGCTTTCTACCGCATAATTTCCTATTCTCCCAACATCTCAGGAAGGGCTGGGTAATGAAGTCACACACGAAGTACCTCTTCTTCGAGACCATAAAACGTCGTGAGTATATAAATATCACCAGGGATGTGGCGGAAGCGCTGACGGAGAGCGGCATCAGGGAAGGTCTGGTTCTGGTCTCGGCGATGCACATCACTGCCTCCGTCTATATCAATGATGCCGAAGACGGACTGAT
>CALBSU010000431.1 GCA_937967285.1 uncultured Acidobacteriota bacterium | reverse complement strand
CTTTAACCGGGAGAATCCGTGAGGAAACCGATGACATTGATGCTGGTCACCCTCGGTGTGCTGGCTGGAATCGTTCTGCTTGTGACTCTGATCGGCCTTATGCTGCCGGCGGATCATGTCGTCAGCAGGACACTCCAGCTCCGTCGTCAACCGCCCGAGGTCTGGAAAGTTATCAGGGATTTCGAAATGATGGGCTCATGGCACCCCGATCTGACCGCCGTCAGGAGGCTGCCCGACCGGAATGGTCACGAGGTCTGGGAAGAGACATACGGTAGAAACATGGTCATCCCGCTCGAGACCGTCCTAGAGGATCCGCAGCGACGCCTTGTCAGGCGGATCGCCGATGACGGTCTCGCATTCGGAGGCGAGTGGGATTACGTGATAACGCCCGCCACCAACGGCGGCTGCCAGCTCACGCTGACCGAACGGGGGACCGTCAGGAACCCCGTCTTCCGCTTTCTATCCCGCTTCATCATCGGTCACGAATCGACCATCGAGACCTATCTCAAGGCTCTCGCCGAACATTTCGGCGAACCCTCTGCGATTCGCGGTTGAATCGAAATCGAAAGGCAGAAAAGATGAGCAGCGATATGTATACGAATAAACCCGGAACCATCGGCTGGATCGACCTGACGGTCGACGATGCGGACGGGCTTCGTGATTTTTACTCCTCTGTCACGGGATGGACGCCTGAGAATATCGGGATGGGCGATTACAGCGATTATGTGATGAAGGCTCCTGGAATCGATAGGGGAGTGGCGGGAATCTGTCACGCCCGCGGACCCAACACCGGTATGCCTCCTCAATGGATGATCTATATCACGGTCGAGGATATCGATCGAAGCATCAGTAATTGCCTCGCCGGCGGCGGGAAGGTCGTCTTCGGTCCGAAAAATTACGGCGATAAATGGCGTTATTGCGTTATTCAGGATCCTGCCGGTGCGTCAGCCGCACTGATCGGCCCGGCTGCGGGGTGAGTCGCGTCCGTCCGGCTCATTCCCTCGATCCGATCTCTGCTCGGATGGAATCCGCGATCAGCTCGGCGAATCTTTGCACCGATTCTCCATCGCGGCCCTCGATCATCACACGGGCCTTGTTCTCCGTTCCGGAGTAACGGACGAGCACTCTCCCCTGACCATCCAGGTCGTCCTCGACCTGTCTGATGACCGAAGCGACCTGCGGGAGAGATTCGATCGGCGGCTTCGCGGCGACTCTGACGTTGATGATCACCTGGGGATAGGAGATGAATCCCTCGAGGAGCTGATCGAGCGATCTGCCCGTCTCCCGCATGACCCGCAGTATTTCAATGGCCGTGATCATCCCGTCCCCGGCCAGGCTGATCTCAGGAAAGATGATGTGGCCCGACTGCTCGCCGCCGAGGCTGCCGCCACCTTTCAACAATTCGTCGAGGACATATTTATCGCCGACAGACGCGCGGTAGAGATCGATTCCCAATTCCGCCAGTCCCTTCTCGAGACCCAGATTGCTCATCACGGTTGCGACCACCCTGTCGCCTGCGAGCGTCTTCTTCATTTTCAGATAGCCGGCCATGATGTAGAGGATCTGGTCCCCGTCGATCAGCCTCTCATCGGGACCGATCATCATCAGTCTGTCGGCATCTCCATCGAACGCGAACCCGGCCACCGCTCTGTTTTCGCGAACAACCATCTGCAGTTTTTCAGGGTGGAGCGATCCGCAGTCGAGGTTTATGTTCTTTCCGTCCGGAGCGGCATTGATGATTGTGGACCGGCACCCGAGACGTTCGAAGACCTGTGGCGCGTATCCTGAAGCGGCGCCGTTGGCGCAGTCCAGAACCACCTTCATTCCGCCCATTTCGAGGCCCGCGCCGACCTCATCGACCAGATATTCGATGTATCTCTCCCTGAGCGCGGGATCGGACCTGACTTCCACCTCGGTGAAATCTGGATAATCGACCTTCTCACCAAGCAGCATGGATTCAATGCGATCCTCCATCCCTTCGTCCAGTTTCCGGCCGTCGGGCGCGAAGATCTTGATGCCGTTGTCGATGAATGGATTGTGAGATGCCGATATGACGACGCCCGCATCGGCGCCGAGTTGCCGCGTGACGAAAGCCACGCCGGGCGTCGTGATGATGCCCGCCGACGTGATCGACCCGTCAGCAGCCGAAATCCCTCTGTGCGCTGCCGCCTCGATCCACTCACCGGATACCCTGGTATCGCGGCCGGTGACGATCTTCGGGACCCTGTCCAATCGCCCCGAAAGCTCCCTCGCCAGCAGATAGCCGATCCGTTCGATCGTCTCTGAATTCAACGGATATTCACCAGCCGGGCCTCTTATCCCGTCCGTGCCGAACAATTTTCCCATATGCCCTGATATTTTGATTGTTTCAGTTAATTTTCCGATCAGCGATTTTTGTATCTGACCTCGGAAGGTGTGACGCTTACGACCTTGATCCGGTTATCGAGGAATTCCGGCAGGTCGATGTCCGGTACAACGCTTCCCGAAATCCCGGGCGGCCTGGCGGTTTTGATCCGCGCTGTTATCTGATCGGCTTCGATCTGCCTGACAATCGATGCCGGGCCTTTGATTACTATGCTGACTGTCTTTGTCAGGAGTCGATAACCCTGCGGAATATCTTCCCATTTTACCTTCACCCCATGCAGCGTCCTGCTGATTCTGGTTTCGCCAACCTCGACCTTGACCGTAATCGGACCCGGAGTCTTGACGCGTATCGTCTGTTGCAGCGGCTGGACATCGACCTGGCTGATGAACTCAGTAGTTCTGTCCCTGAGCCGTATGGCTTCCGTGGTCAGATTGAGAATCTCCCTGATCTGCTGTTGAGGCCCTTCGATCTCGATCTCCGAAGGCGATATCGACCAGCTGTATACCTCGTAACCCTCCGGGGGCTTATCAACGAAACCGGGCTTGATCGGAACGATACGCCCGACAAGCTGGTCGATTCTGATTCTGATGCTGGCGGGTTCGATCTGTAGAACCTGGATATTGTCCGGGCGAAGCACGTCATCGGGACGAAACTGAATGGTACGTTCGCCCGGATCCCTGCTGTTGAGGTTGGCGACCACGGCGAGCTGATTCGGAGTCAGGCTCCGCACGATGTCGCGCGGTCCGCGCAATCTGACGCTGATCAGTTGCTGGCTCTCCACCGAAACATCCATGGTGTTGCCAGGCCCGCGGAATTCGATCGGTATGCCGGTCAGACGCACATCGCTGATCGGCTGTTTTGAAACCACGAAAAGTATTATCGCCAGCAGAAACGCCAGTAACTTGAGCCCCTTATTTTCAATATGGATCCGTTTCAGGCGCTGGATCAGGCGCTTCTGCGTTTTGAACATTGACTACAAGTCCTGTCAGGCTGATGGGCTCTCCTGGATACCCTTGCTCTGATGGCCGGCTTTACGCGTCGCCACCAGTTCGTCGATCTCCCGCTCGCTCTTCCTCTCCTCCGCTTCGATCTCGGCATTCTCGCGATCGCTTCGCCACGGTTCCATCTCCTTCTGGATGAGCGTTCTCAATCCCGGTCCGTCGAGATTTCGTTTGATCTCTCCGTCCTTGGCGAAGGAGATCACTCCGGTCTCTTCCGAGATGATCACTGAAAATGCGTCGGTATCCTCAGTGATGCCGATCGCCGCCCTGTGCCGCGTCCCCAGATCGCGCGAAATCTTGGGGTTCTGCGTCAGCGGCAGAAAGCAGCAGGCCGCCGCCACTCTGTTGTTGCTGATGATGACCGCGCCGTCGTGAAGCGGCGTGTGCGTGTTGAAGATCGTGATCAACAGATCGTAGTTGACTCTGGAATCGAGCCGGATACCGCTCTCGACGTAGGTCTTCAATCCGACGTCCCGCTCGAAGACAATCAGCGCCCCTGTCTTCTCCGAGGCGAGCGATGTCGCGGCCAGAACGATCTCGTCATACCATTCCTGCCCGAACGGATTGGCGTTCAGCTTTCGCTGCACAAACGGTATCCGGATGTTGTTTCCAAGATGCGTCAGCGCCGCACGAATCTCATGCTGGAACAGCACTATCACCGCAAACCCTGCGTAAACGATGGCATTCCTCAGCACCCATTGGACCGTGGTCAACTGGAACCAGCCCGAGATCTCGTAGAGAAAACCCACCAGCAGCAGTCCAACCGCCATCTGAACCGCTCTCGTGCCGCGCACCAGCCTCAATACCTCGTAGATGAGGAAGGACACGATCACTATGTCGACCAGATTCCTCAGCTCGAAGCCCGATCGAATAGATTCCAGTTGGATCCACAACTCGCCCATCGCTCTTATTTCGCCGCAGAAAGGGTGCTTCCTGACGCCCGTCGTCCAGGACGGAGTGATGTTCTGTAATTAATATGCTCTAAAAATCC
>CALBSU010000430.1 GCA_937967285.1 uncultured Acidobacteriota bacterium | reverse complement strand
CTGCTCGGCGCGCTCAAGACGCTGCCGATGACGCCCGGCTCTGAATTCATCTCGCTGACGGTCAGCTTCGATCCGCGCGAGAAGTCGGACCTGGCCGCGGCGAAGAAGAAGGAGTACGTCGAGAGGCTGCGCAAGCCGCAGGCCGCATCGGGCTGGCATTTCCTGACCGGAGACGAGCCCCAGATCCAGGCGCTGACCCGCTCGGTCGGTTTCAGGTATGTCTGGGATCAAGTCAGCAAGCAGTTCGCCCACGCCAGCGGGATCATGATCCTGACGCCGGACGGCAGGGTCTCCCGCTACCTATACGGCATCGAGTACGCGCCGCGCGACCTGCGCTTCGGGCTGCTCGAGGCGTCGGACGGGAAGATCGGATCGCTCGCCGATCAGATCATCCTCTACTGCTATCAGTACGACCCGACCCGCGGCACATACGGGCTCGTGCTTATGCGGGTGCTCAGGATCTTCGCCGGATTGACCCTGGTTTCGATTATCGGATTGATCCTCTTCCTGCGTTACAAGGTCAAGAAGAAAGAGGCTTCACAAAACATGCAGTCACCGGGATCCGGGAAACCGGATTCCAGGATTGGATATTCGCATATGATCTTTTTACCGTTACCGTTCATCCAGATACCCTTCATGCCTGAGCAGGCGTCGACGTTCGCCTGGGAGGTCGATCTCTTCTACCTCTTCCTGGCGGCTTTGACTGCCTTCTTCTCGATCGGCGTGGCGATCTTCGCGACCGTCTTTATGATCAAATACAAGCGGCGCCGCGCTGACGAGATCCCCGAGCAGGTCGAGGGGGCGATGGCGCTCGAGATCACCTGGACGGTCATCCCGTTCCTGATCTCGATGTTCATCTTTGCCTGGGGCGCCAAGCTCTACTATCAGATGTACAAGCCGCCGACAGAGGCGCTCGAGATCTTCGTCACCGGCAAGCAGTGGATGTGGCGGGCCCAGCATCCGGACGGGATGCGCGAGATCAACATGCTCCACGTCCCGGTCGGCCGGCGCGTCAAGTTGACGATGACCAGCGAGGACGTGCTCCATTCATATTTCATCCCGGCATTCAGGACCAAGGCCGACGTGGTTCCCGGGCGCTACACGACGACCTGGTTCGAGCCGACCAAGCCCGGAACCTATCATCTCTTCTGCGCCGAGTACTGCGGGACGCAGCATTCAGGGATGATCGGCAGCGTCGTCGTCATGGATCCGGCCGACTATCAGGCATGGCTGAGCGGCGGAACGAAGGAGGCCTCGCCCTCGGCGGCCGGCCAGAAGCTCTTCGCGAGCCTCGCCTGCAATACCTGCCATTACGAGGAGAACCGGGGACGCGGGCCGACGCTGGTCGGACTTTACGGAACCGAGGTCAAGCTGGCCAACGGCAGCACGGTCATCGCCGATGACGCCTACATCCGCGAATCGATCCTCATGCCGGGCGCCAAGGTGGTCGGAGGCTATTCGCCGATCATGCCGACATTCCAGGGGCAGATCAGCGAGGAGCAGATCCTGCAGATCATCGCCTATCTCAAATCGATCGGACCGAAGCAGGATACGAACGGCGCGTCGGCGCCTCCGCCCGCGCCGTCATCGGCTGGCGTCAAGCCGGCGCAGGACGGGCAGGCCGCGCAGCCCAAGACGGAATAGAGGCCTCAACGACGGGGCAACAGGGAAGTTCAGTTCTTATTCAATACGGGAAATACCATGGCTACTGAAACCATTGCGACGACGGCAGAGAAGAGAGTGACCTATTTGAATGTCAGCCACACGGTCAAGTCCTGGCTGCTGACGCTGGATCACAAACGGATCGGTCTGCTCTATCTGTTTTCGATTTCGTTCTTCTTCCTGATCGGCGGCATCTATGCGACGCTGATCAGGCTGGAGCTGATCACGCCGAAGGGCGATCTGATGACCGCGGAGACCTACAACCGCGTCTTCACGATGCACGGTGTGGTCATGATCTTCTTCTTCCTGATCCCGTCGATTCCGGCCGTGCTCGGCAACTTCCTGCTGCCGATCATGCTCGGGGCCAAGGACGTCGCCTTTCCGCGGCTGAATCTGCTGAGCTGGTACGTCTTCATGGTCGGCGCGGGTCTCTTCATGCTGACGATGATCAACGGCGGCATCGACACCGGCTGGACGTTCTATCCGCCGTACAGCTCGATCTACTCCAACAGCCAGGTGACACTGGCCGGCGTGGCGATCTTCATCACGGGCTTCTCGTCGATCCTGACCGGGCTGAACTTCATGGTCACGATCCACACGATGCGCGCGCCGGGGCTGACCTGGTTCAGGCTGCCGCTCTTCGTCTGGGCGCACTATGCGACGAGCCTGATCCAGATCCTCGGAACGCCGGTCATCGCGATCACCGTCCTGGCTCTGGCCCTCGAGCGGACCTTCCAGATCGGCATCTTCGATCCGAAGCTGGGCGGCGACCCGGTGCTCTTCCAGCATATGTTCTGGTTCTATTCGCACCCGGCGGTCTACATCATGATCCTCCCGTCGATGGGAGTGATCAGCGAGATCATCGCCAACATGAGCCGCAAGCGCGTCTTCGGATACCACTTCGTCGCGTTCTCGAGCCTGGCGATCGCGGTCTTCGGCTTCCTCGTCTGGGGACATCACATGTTCACGTCGAGCCAGTCGATGTACGCCGGACTGGTCTTCTCGATCATCTCCTACGCCGTCGCCATCCCGTCGGCCATCAAGACCTTCAACTGGACGGCCACGATCTACAAGGGATCGGTCTCCTACGACACGCCGATGATCTACGCGCTGGCGTTTCTGGGACTGTTCACGGTCGGAGGCATGACCGGACTTTTCCTGTCGGCGCTCGGACTCGACGTCCATCTGCATGACACCTACTTCGTCGTCGCGCACTTCCATTATGTGATGGTGGGCGGAGCGATCATCGGATATCTCGGCGGACTCCATTACTGGTGGCCGAAGATCACCGGCAAGCTTTATCCCGAGGTCTGGGGCCGCATCTCGGCGGCGATCATCTTCCTCGGATTCAATCTGACCTTCTTCCCGCAGTTCATTCTGGGCAACCTCGGCATGCCGCGGCGCTATCACGCCTACGTGCCCGAGTTCCAGATCCTCCACGTGCTTTCGAGCGCCGGCGCCTCGATCCTGGCCATCGGCTTCATCATGCCGATCATCTACTTCGCCTGGTCGATCAAGTACGGCGCGCCGGCCCCGAACAATCCGTGGACTGCGGTCGGCCTCGAGTGGCAGACCACTTCGCCTCCTCCGCCGGAGAACTTCACCTACACCCCGGTCGTCAATACCGAGGCGTATGAGTTCGAGCACGTCGAGGAGATCAAACAGGCCGGCAGCGGCGTAAATGGGTAGATAGTAGAAAGTAAAAAGTAGAAAGTAGAAAGGAGATAAAGTAAGAGAGCAGACAGTAAGAAAAATGGTGACCGGATAATGAGCCATCCACTTTCTACTTTCTACTTTCTACTTTCTACTGAGAATCAGAGGAGAGTGTACCTTGTCTGAACACGCATCTCATGTACCTGGACTGGCGCATCATTTCGTCAACATGGAGCAGCAGAAGGAGGCCGGCACGATCGGCATGTGGATCTTTCTGCTGACCGAGTTGATGTTCTTTGGCGGCCTCTTCCTTGCTTATGCCATCTTTCGCGCAACATATCCGGACGGGTTCCTGCAGGGAAGCCATCTGCTGAGCGTCCCGCTCGGCGGTCTGAACACGATCGTCCTGATTGTAAGCAGTCTGACGATGGCGCTGGCCGTCTACTATTCGCAGATGGGTGACAGGAAGAAGCTGGTCGGGTTTCTGTCGATCACACTGGTGCTCGGTCTGGTCTTCCTCGTCGTCAAATACTTCGAGTACAAAGAGAAGTTCGAACATCATCTCTTCCCCGCGCTGGGCTGGTACAATCCCGATCCCTCGCATCTGGCGGTCCAGTATCAGCCGCAGGTGCGAGTCTTCCTCTGGATCTACTTCGCCATGACCGGACTTCACGCGCTCCACATGATCATCGGCGCCGGGATTCTGCTCACGCTGATCATCATGGCGCAGAAGGGACGCTTCACGCGCGAGTACAACTCTCCGATCGAGATCAGCGGGCTCTACTGGCACTTCGTCGATATCGTCTGGATCTTTCTCTTCCCGCTGCTCTATCTGACGGGCTTTCATGTCGGTGGCGGACACTAAAGGCATCGCGTAATTTTTCTGAGAGGTTGAAATCTGGTATGGCCGAACATACTGAACATCATATCGTACCCATCAAGGTCTATATCGGCGTCTTTCTGGCGCTCATGGTCTTCACGGCGTTAACGGTCGCAGTGGCCAAGTACGATCTCGAGCACATCTGGGGACCGCTCAACATCATCGTCGCGCTGACCGTTGCGGTCATCAAGGCGACGCTGGTTGTCCTCTACTTTATGCATGTCCGTTACAGTTCGAAGCTGACGCAGGTGATCGTCGTTGCCGGAATATTCTGGCTGATCATCATGCTGGCTTTTACCCTGGCCGATTACGCGGCGAGGAGCGGCTGGCCGACGCAGCTCGGTCAGTAGATTATCGTCATCAGCAAGGCAACAGGACCTGCGCGCCGAGTATCGGCGGCGCCGGTCCTGTTCAACTTTTTATGGGGTTGAGATGGACGGCGGATTATGACTTTAACCGAGGCCATTCTGCTGTTCGGCGCCGGCGGGCTCGCGGGAATGATCAATTCGGTAGCCGGAGGCGGCACTCTGCTGACGTTCCCCGCGCTCTACTGGGCCGGTAACTCCGCCATCGTCGCCAATGCGACAAGCACGGTTGCGCTCGTCCCGGGAGCCTGGGGCAGTCTCTGGGGCTACCGCTCGCAACTCAGCCGGACGCCGCGGAAATTCTTCATTCTCCTCGTGCCGAGCCTGATCGGAGGGATCATCGGCGCCGTACTGCTCAGATCCACTCCTCCGCTCGTCTTCGACCGCATCGTTCCCTGGCTGATCCTCGGAACGACATTCCTTTTCATGCTTCAGGAACCCGTCCAGCGCTGGCTCAAGACCAGCGACCTGACCCATCATCCCATGACCTTCAAGTGGGGAGCGATCGCATCGTTCTATCAGCTTCTGGTTGCAGTCTACGGCGGATATTTCGGCGCGGGGATCGGTATCCTCATGCTCGCGGCTCTCGGTTTCATGGGGCTGACCAATATCCATCAGATGAACGGGCTGAAGAACATCTTCGGTTCCTCGATCAATCTGGTTGCCGCCGGTTATTTCATCTTCGCAGGGATGGTCAACTGGAAGCCGGCCCTGGTCATGATGGCCGGAGCGATCATCGGCGGATACGGCGCAGCCGGCCTCGCCCAGCGCCTCGGACAGACGTTCGTGCGCCGCGCCGTCATCTTT
>CALBSU010000429.1 GCA_937967285.1 uncultured Acidobacteriota bacterium | reverse complement strand
AAATCAGTAAAATTCGCAACCATGTGCACCGTAATTAATGGAATCTCACTGGAAACTGGAAACTGGAAACTGGAAACTATTTCAGCAACCAGGCCGGTGCTCTGGAACATCTCCCACGACTGGGTGATGTATGTGTTGTTTGCCGCCTCGCTGATCATCGCCGGGTACGGACTGTACCGGCGGCTGTCGGTCTGGCGGCGCGGAGTTCCGGCTGACCGGTTCGATCGCCCCGCGGAGAGGCTCGGTCTGCTTCTCAGGCATGCCGCCGCGCAAAGCCGGACGGTCCGCGAACGATACGCGGCCGTTTTTCATACCTTCATTTACACCGGGTTCATCATCCTGTTCATCGCGACGACGGTGGTTATGATCGATCACCGTTTCGGCGTGCCGATCATGCGCGGCGCGTTCTACCTCTACTTTCAGTCGCTGATCGTCGACCTCTTCGGCGGGCTGGTGCTGATCGGGATCGCCATCGCGTACCTGCGGCGCGCGTTCGTCAGGCCGAAGAAACTTGTCTACACGACTGAATCGAACCGCATCCTGGCTCTGATCTTTCTGATGGCGCTGACGGGATTTCTGGTCGAGGGGTGGAGGATCGCGGCGACGGCAGATCCGTGGGGAGCGTGGTCGCCGATCGGTTATCTGGTCGGCGGGATCTCGGCTTCAATGATGAGCGTCGAGGCGATGACTATGGCTCATCGCTGGATGTGGTGGCTGCACGCGGGGCTGGTCTTCGGATTCATCGCCTGGGTGCCGTACACCAAACTGATCCACATCCTGACGGGGCCGCTCAACATTTATACCGCACGGCTCGAGCCGAGCGGGAAGATCGTCAAGACGCTCGATTTCGAGAATCCGGATGCGCCGCTCGGAGTCAGGACGCTCGGCCATTTCACGTGGAAGGACCTGGCGGATTTCGACGCCTGCACCGAATGCGGAAGATGCACTTCGGTCTGTCCGGCGAACACCGTCGGGAAGTCGCTTTCGCCGCGCGACCTGATCCTGGACCTGCGCAATCTGATCAGGGGTTCGGGACCGGAACTGGCATTCGAGCAGCCGGTAGTCAATGCGGTCGCCGGGACTTCGACCGAATCGCTCTGGGAATGCACTACCTGCGGCGCCTGCATGGAAGCCTGTCCGGTCTTCATCGAACAGATGCCGAAGATCGTCGATCTGCGACGGTATCTGGTCATGGAGGAGTCCGATTTCCCCGACACGATGCAGGAGGCGATCACTTCGCTCGAGACGCGCGGTCACCCGTTCCGTGGCACCCAGAGCACGCGCATCGACTGGACCGACGGGCTCGACATCGCGAATCTCGCCGATGCGCGGGACGCTGAGGTTCTCTTCTGGGTCGGCTGCGGCGGAGCGCTGATCGAACGCAACCAGAAAGTCGTCCGCGCGACCGCGCAACTGCTTCAGAAGGCAGGTGTCCGTTTCGCAGTCCTCGGTCGCGAGGAGAAGTGCACCGGAGATCCGGCGCGCCGCATCGGCAACGAGTTCCTCTTCGATATGCTGGCGCGCGAGAATGTCGAAAAGCTCAATGGCTACGGCGTCAGGACGATCGTCACCTCCTGCCCGCACTGCTTCAACTCATTCGCGAACGAATATCCGCAGTTCGGCGGCAGCTACGAGGTCTACCATCACAGCGAATACCTCGCGAAGCTGGTCGACGAAGGCCGGTTGACCCCGAAAGAGAAGCTCGACGGCAGGGTAACTTTTCACGATCCGTGTTATCTTGGCCGGCACAACGGGCGTTTCGATGCGCCGCGCCAGCTTGTTCAGATCGCATCGCGTTCGACCGTCGAGATGGAGCGCAGCCGCGAGAACGGTTTCTGCTGCGGTGGAGGCGGAGGCATGAGCTTCGTCGATGAACCGAAGGACAAGCGCGTCAATCAGAACCGGGCCCAGGAGGCGATTGATACCGGGGCAGATGTCGTGGCCGTCGGCTGTCCCTTCTGCATGACCATGCTCGAGGACGGCATCAATGCCCGGCGCGGCGAGCGCGATGTCCGGGTCATGGATGTAGCGGAGATTTTGTTGAACTCAATGGAAGTAGAAAGTAAAAAGTAGAAAGTAGAAAGAAAAGTCCGAGTTGGGAAATTACGTGGTTAATCAGGATTTGTTGAATTAAGAGGTCTTTTACTTTCTACTTTTTACTTTCTACTTTCTACTTGTAGGGAGATTTATGGATCTGAATCTGAATCCAGACGAACTGAAATTCCGCGACGAGTTGCGGGTGTGGCTCTCTGCGAACGTGCCGGCACCCTTTGCCGGCAGGGGCGGAGAGGAAGAGAAGGGCGAGCATTTCGAGTACCTGCGCGCCTGGCAGAAGAAGGTCTGCGATGCCGGATGGGCCGGCATCTCGTGGCCGAAGGAGTACGGCGGTCGCGGAGCGAGGCTGATCGAGCAGGCGATCTTCACCGAGGAGTGGGCGCGGGCCGAGGCGCCGCAGTTGATCAACGTGCTCGGGCTTTCGCTGATCGGGCCGACGATCATCTCAGTCGGAACGCCCGAACAGAAGCAGCGATTTCTGCCGAAGATCCTCTCGGCGGAGGAGATATGGTGCCAGGGCTTCTCTGAGCCGAACGCCGGCAGCGATGTGGCGTCGCTCGGGACGAAGGCCGTGCTCGACGGCGATCATTTCGTCGTCAACGGGCAGAAGATCTGGACGAGCCTGGCGCACGTCGCCGACTGGTGTCTGCTGCTGGTCCGGACCGATCCGAACGTCCCGAAACACAAGGGCATCACCGCGCTGCTGGTCGACATGCACTCGCCCGGCGTGACCGTCCGACCGCTCCGCCAGATGACCGGAGATTCGAGCTTCAACGAAGTCTTCTTCGACAACGTCCGGGTCCCCGTCGCCAACGTCCTCGGCGAGGTCAACAAGGGCTGGAGCACCGCCATCACCACGCTGATGAACGAACGCGCGCACCTGGGCACGGGCATCTATGTCCAGTTCAAGCGCAACCTCGACCTGCTGCTCGAAAGGTCCCGCCAGATCAAACGCGGAGGAAAACCCGTCAGCGAAGACCCGGTCATCCGTCAGAAGATCGCCCAGGCCTACATGGAACTCGAAATCTTCAGGCTGACCAACACGCGGGCGCTCAGCAAGATGCACAACCAGAGCGTCCCCGGACCCGAGGGCTCGATCCTCAAGCTGCAATGGAGCGAGTATAACCAGCGCTTCCAGCAGATCGCCATGGAGGTTCTCGGGCCCGCCGCGCAACTGCACGGGTTCGACGACGGACAGTGGATCTTCAATTATCTGCGCACGCGCGCCAACACCATCGAAGCCGGCACCAGCGAAATCCAGCGCAACATCGTTGCCGAACGGGTTCTCGGGTTGCCGAAAAGCTATTAAAGTAGAAAGTAGAAGGTAGAAAGTAGAAAGGGGCATCCGCTTTGTCGGTGTTCGACTTTTTTCCCGCTCACCTCCCCATACTTTCGATCTGCTGACTGCTTTTTTACTTTCTACTTTCTACTTTTTACTTTTTACTTTCTATTGATTATGGATTTCGATCTCTCAAAACCTCAAAAACTGCTGCAGCAATCGGCGCGCGAGTTCTTTGCGCGCGCGTGTCCGCCTGAAAAGGTCCGCGAACTGATGGCGACCGGGACGGCGTTCGACGACGCCTTGTGGCGCGATATGGCCGATCAGGGCTGGACCGGGCTGATCATCCCTGAAGAGTACGGCGGGCTGGGACTGTCGCTTGTCGACCTGATCGCCGTGGTTGAGGAGATGGGGCGGGCCTGCCTGCCGGGGCCGTTCATCTCGACGCTCTGGGCGGCTTCGCTGATCGCGCGCGCGGGCAGCGAGGGGCAGCGCAAGCAGTACCTCGAGCCGATCTCGATGGGCGAGATGAAGGCGACGGTGGCGCTGCTCGAAGAGTCTGCCGACTGGGACCTCGACGCGGTCAGTATGCGCGCCGACAAAGACGGCAAGTCGTACCGGTTGCGCGGTCGCAAGGAGTTCGTCAACGATGCCGCTGTGGCCGATCTGATCGTCGTCGTTGCGCGGTCCGGCGAAGACCTGGTACTGCTGCCGGTCGAGAGCGGAGCGGCCGGACTGACGATCACCGAGACGCCGGCGATAGATGCCACGCGCAAGCTCTACAGCCTGGAATTCGAGGATGTCGAAGTTCCCGAAAGCAGCGCGCTCGCCTTCACGACACGCATTCGCGAGGCCGTCGAGGAGGCGACCGAGACGGCCATGGTCGCGCTCTGCGCGGAGATGCTCGGCGGAATGGAATGGACGCTCGCCACGACAGTCGAATACGCTCGTACCCGCCAGCAGTTCGACAAGCCGATCGGCGCCTATCAGGCAGTTCAGCACCAGTGCGCGGATATGTTCCTGATGACCGAAAGCGCGCGCTCGGCGATCTACTACGCCGCCTGGGCGATGTCCGAGAAGGACCCTTTGGCCGGGCTGGCGGGCGCCGTCGCCAAGGCCTACTGTTCGGACGCCGCGCGCGAGGTCGGCAACCGCGGAGTTCAGGTCCACGGCGGGATCGGCTTCACCTGGGAGCACAATCTGCAACTTTATTACAAGCGCGCCAAATCGTCGGAAATTCTCTTCGGCGATGCCGGTTATCATCGCAACGCCATCGCCCGGAAGGTGATCGACGAGGTCGAATGATTCGTAAATAAATTGTGACTTTTAAGGACGGGAATTCGTCATAAAGGACGGCACAAAACGCCGTCCTTTATTTATTGATGGGAGGGGCGGAGGGGAGCCGATTACCGTCAAGCATTTACGAAAGCGGAGGCCAAGAGAGATGAAGAGAGTATTAGCGGTTTTTAGCCTGATCGCCCTGATGGCGATCGGAGCGGCGGCCCAGTCGAAGGGGGCCAATTTTGCGGGAACCTGGGAGCTGGACAAGGCGAAGAGCGAGCTGCCCGAGATGATGCAGGCGATCGAGGGGATGACCTGGACCGTGACGCAGAGCGACGCCGAGGTGAGCCGGACGCAGCAGGTTGCGGGGGCGATGGCCGGGCCGGGCGGCGGAGGTGGCGGACGCGGCGGCGGGCGCGGGATGGGCAATCAGCCGATGACTGCCAAGCTGGACGGGACAAACAACGTAGTCGAGACTCCGCGCGGCAAGACGACCATCACGGCCAAGTGGATGGACGGCGGCAAGCTCGAGATCAAATCCGTCGCCAACATCAGCATGCAGGGCAATGAATTTACGATGACAACGACCGAGCACTGGGAACTGGCCGACGGCGGCAAGGTGCTCAAGGTCCATCAGGTGCGTGAAACTCCGCGCGGCGAGATGACTTCCAAGCTGGTTTTCAATAAGAAATAGACGAGATAACAACCCTTCAGAGACCATTCGTAATCCACAAAGGACACGAAGCTTCACGAAGAATAACTGAATTCTTTGTGATCCTTCGTGAACTTTGTGGATGATCTTTTTTTACTCCCACGATTGCAGTCCGAGCAGTTTCTCGCCGAGTCCGTTCAATTCAGCCCGCCGGTAACGCGTCTGCTCCCATTTGCGGGGATCGCCCGGGAAGGCCATGCCTTCGGGAGCGATCCGGTCGCGCCACGACGAGATCCGCCACTGCCTTAGTTCTTCGTTCTCTTCCTGGGCCGGAAACATCGTGATGTACATTGCCAGGCGCGGCCTGTTCGAACGGTTGGGCCTGATGCCGTGCGGCAGCAGGCTGTTCCAGATCAGCATGTCGCCGGGGCGGGTTTCGATCTGGAGGACCTCGCAGCCGGCGACATCGGGCATCCAGGTATTGCGATCCGGGGGTTGCGTCCTTACCCACTGGCTGAAATTCCGATAGATCTCAGGGACGCACTGGAAACCTCCGGTCTCGACCGTCGAATCGCTGAGCGAAAGGACTCCCTGGAGGTTGACCGGCAGCGGATCGCGGCCGGTATCGATGTCCCAGTGAATGAATCCCCTGAAATCGTTGCCGGGGCGGACAGGCAGGTTGAGGTTCAGCCGGTCGATCGTCACCCATAGTTTTTCGGTTCCCCAGAGATCGGCAAAGATGCGATGGATCTTCGGATGCTGCCGAACGTCCCAGAGCGCCTGATGGTTGTAGACCTCGACCATGCCGCTGAAGTTCAGCTCCTCCATCCCGATGCGGGCGGGGGGACGCGCGTACCAGCTTTCGGGATCGTCAGGGCTCATCTCCTGAAACTCCCATGCCAGATCGATGACGGGTTCGAGCAGCTTAGCCGGAACGACATCGCGCAGATGGAGGTATCCGTTGCGCCGCCAGGACTCCCAGTCGTCCTCTGTCAGAATGCGGAGCGTATCACCCGCGGGGCGGCGACCGGTCATTATCCGTGCGGCGGCCGTCTCGGCGAAATCGTCTGGCAGACCGTATTTCGATTTCATCAGCTCAATGATTTGACGAGTTCCTGCATGGCTCTGAACTCGGGCGTTCCGGCCGGGCAGAGCTCGAAGAGCGCCATTTCGATCGATGAGACGATCGCGCCGGCGCGGGACATCCTCTCGATTCCGACCTCGCGGTTGTGTGGCAGTCGGGTCGCGACCGCATCGCTCAGCAGATGGACCTGATAACCCTGGTGCAGCAGGTCGTGGACGGTCTGGCTGACGCAGATGTGCGCCTCGATGCCGCAGACTATCAATTGTTCGGCGTGCAGTTCGCGGAGCCTCGTGTCGAACTCCTGCGCTCCGCAGGCCGAAAATGATATCTTTTCAACCGGATCGCTGCCGGGCGCCAGGTGATCCGCGATCTCGTGAACCGTCCGGCCCAGTCCTTTCGGATACTGTTCGGTGATGATGATCGGCAGGTCGAGCAGCCTGAAGGCTTTGACCGCTGTCGCCACCCTCGCCGTCAGCGCATCGAACCCGTCGATTACCGGTCGAAATGCTTCCTGCACGTCGATTATCACCAGCACCGAACGCTTTCTGTTCAATAAAGATGGATGCCTCATATTTTCAACCGCTTCGTGACAAATCAAAGACAATTAGCTGCGATATTGCTTTTGACAGCGAAGAGGGGTTGATCGGATCAGGTAAATGGTTCGGGATAGTGCGGAGCCTGATCCGGTCAGCCTCGATTTAGGACAGGCTGTCCGGGTTTTGATTATGCAGTTGGGGTGTAATCGTTGGGGGCCCGGGCAGCCTTATTTTTTTCGAAATCTATCTCTGTGGAACCGAGCCCGGTGGAGGAAGCTCGCTCGTCATCCAGGCCGTCCACCAGAGGTCCCTCAGCATCGACGCGCCCGCCGCCAGCCTCGCTGAAACAAAGCCTTTATGCTCCGCCGAAGTGTTGGTCGCGCTGAACTGCTCCTTCTTATCCAGAAT
>CALBSU010000428.1 GCA_937967285.1 uncultured Acidobacteriota bacterium | reverse complement strand
AGCGGGCCCGAGATCTTCGAGATGTAACGCTGGATCTGCGGCGGAGTGCACTTGCACTCGCGCGTCGGGTCGTTGAAATGGCCGCACGGGCAGGGATTCATGGCGGCGACGAGCATGAAGCTGGCCGGAAAGGTGAGCGACATGGCGGCGCGGCTGATCGTCACGCGCTGGTCCTCGAGCGGCTGGCGGAGGACCTCGAGCACGTTGCGCTCGAATTCCGGCAGCTCATCGAGGAAGAGGACGCCGTAGTGGGCGAGGCTGACTTCGCCGGGGCGCGGAACGGCTCCGCCGCCGATCAGGCCGGCGTCGCTGATCGTGTGATGCGGCGAACGGAAGGGCCGCGTTGTGAGCAGCCCCTTCGAGTCGGTGTAGCCGGCGACAGAATGAATCCTGGTCGTCTCTAGCGCTTCCTCGAAAGTGATCGGCGGCAGGATCGAAGGGATGCGCTTGGCGAGCATCGACTTGCCTGAGCCGGGAGGACCGACGAGCAGAATGTTGTGGCCGCCGGCGGTGGCTACCTCAACGGCGCGCTTGGCGTTCATCTGGCCGCGGACCTCGCTGAAATCGACGATGTAACCGCTCGATTCCGAGAGCATCGCATCTATATCGAGCTGCAGCGGCGGCGGGAGCGGATCGGCATTGAGCATCTCGACCACGCTCCGCAGATCTGTCACCGGATAAACGTCGAGACCGCTGACGACAGCGGCCTCGCGCGCGTTCTCGGCCGGCAGCAGCAATCGGCGGATATTCTTCTTTCGCGCGGCGATGGCGATCGAGAGCGCTCCGCGGACGGCGCGAATCCTTCCGTCGAGCGCCAGCTCTCCGATCAGCATCGTCTCTTCGAGTTTCGACGGGTCGAGAGCTCCGCTCGCACCGAGGATCCCCAGCGCGATCGGCAGATCGAAGGCCGAGCCCTCTTTTCTGACATCGGCCGGGGCGAGGTTGATCGTGGTTCTGGCGAAAGGAAAGAAGAAACCGCAGTTCATGATCGCCGACTTGATCCGCTCGCGGCTTTCGCGGACCGCCAGGTCGGGCAGTCCGACGACCATGACCACGGCATCCTGCGTCGGATCGCCCTGTCGCGGCGCAAGGTCTACTTCGACCTCGACCAGTTCCGCGTCGATTCCATAAACTGCTGCACTGAGGGTTTTGTATAACACTTGCGGCCTCCCGGGATTCGGAAAATTGTCGGGTGGCCTGGATTGATCGAACAGTGCGGGGTGGCTGAGAGAATCAAAGGTACAAGGAAGACGCGAGGCATACGAAGGAAAGGAGGAGGAAACTTCGTATGCGTCGCGTCTTCAGGGAAAACCTTTACCGGCGAACCGGAACTTTGAGAACCTGGCCGGCCCGCAGCTTGGTGCGGGTCTTGATGCCGTTCATTTTCGCGATCGCGGAGGCCGACGTGCTGTAACGACCGGCGACCTTGCCGAGCGTGTCGCCGGAGCGAACGCGATAGGTGATGACTTTGTCGTCGTCGCTGCTCGAACGCGAACTCGTCTTGACCACGTTGCGGACTCCGCTGCTGACCGGAACAACGATCTTCTGGCCCGGCTTGATGGCCTCGCCGTTGACCTCAGCCAGAACATCGGACGAAACGCCCGTCTTGTCGCTGAGGGTCTCGAACGTGTCGTTGTTCGATGCGGTCACCATGCGCCAGCTCGAACGCTTCTCGACCGGGATGCGCTGCAGGGCAGCCATCAGAACGCGTCCCTTGCCCTGCGGCACGCGGAGCATGTACTCGAGGCCCGGAGGCGTCACGCCGCGCTTGAGCTCGGGATTGAGAGCCAGCAGAAATTCGTACGACGATTCGGTCGCGTCCGCCACCAGCCTTAGATCGGTCATGTTGTTGACCCTCACATAGTCGTACTTGAGCGGCGGCTCGGGCTTGACCTCGAATCCGTACTTGACCGGGTTCTTGGCGATGATGATCGTCGC
The DNA here is from genome assembly GCA_937967285.1 of uncultured Acidobacteriota bacterium. Classification (GTDB taxonomy): domain Bacteria; phylum Acidobacteriota; class Blastocatellia; order RBC074; family RBC074; genus JADJXM01. The sequence continues at coordinate 3,832 of CALBSU010000428.1, read as the reverse complement.
CAGGATGTTCGGCACGTAGTTGCGCGTTTCGTTCGGCAGCAGCCCGCGCGAATAGATCTCCCAGAAATCGGCGTATCCCGAACGGGCGACAGCGGAATCGACCCGGCCTTCGCCTGAGTTGTAGGCGGCCATGGCCAGCTCCCAGTTGCCGTCATAACGGTTGGCCAGGAACTTGAGGTATCGCGCAGAAGCTCGCGTCGCCTTCTCGAAGCTCGATCGTTCGTCGATGTAGTAATCCTGCCGCAGCCCGTATCGGGCGCCGGTGCCGGGGATGAACTGCCAGAGTCCGACAGCCGCGGCCCACGAACGTGCGACCGGCGACCAGGCGCTCTCGACCTGCCCGAGCCAGACCAGATCCTGCGGCACGCCCTCTTCCTTGAAGATCGTGCGGGCCATATCGAGGAATCGGCCGGCCCTGCGCAATCCCTGCTCCATCGTCGCGCGACCGCGACCGTTGTAATAATTGATGTAGCTCTGGATCAGCGCATTGGGCTTGAACTGGAAGTCGAGCCCGGCGGCGACAACCGATGATTCGGCCTGAGCATCCGTCACATCGCGAGTCTCGTCCTCGCTCAGTTTGATCTTGGCCAGTTCATCGAGCGGCGAGGCGGTAAAGGACTGCTGTCCGAAACCGCGATCTTCCGACTTCGGTTTGCCCGGATGATTATCCTGCTGGAAGACCACCTCGGAATTGACTGGCTTCTGCGGAGCGACAGCCATCAGCGTCATCTGGCGCTGAAAGATCTGCGCGACCAGATTCTGATAGTGCTGGTTAAGACGCGTGTCGCTGCGAACATCCAGCCCCGACTCGAAGAAGGTGTCGATCGCATGATCGTATTCGCGCCGTGCTCTCTCGAAATTTCCGTCCTTGAAACTGGCTTCCCCGGAGAGAAAATAACCGTTCGAACGCTCGATCACCCGCTGAATCTCGCGACTCCGGGTGGAAATATCCTTATTATCATTGCCGTCGGAAAAGACTCCGGCGCCTCGGGTCTGAGCGGATCCAGGGGCAAACAAGATCGCAGAAAGGGCAACGGCACAGAAGCATGAGGTCAGAAAGTTTCCGCGCACAATGCGCAGGGAACCCTCAGTTTTTTGCTTCTCCATTAATGTCTGTACCTCCGATTTTATTTCATTCCCAGCAGATTGGAATGACCCGGTCGCAGACGCAACCGGATTAAAAGATCGATTTCGGCGACCGGCTCTTTCTGGAGTTTCTGGCTACTGATGGCCACGGCGAGCCTGTGTCTCAAATGGAAACGCCGAATAACGCGAGGATTGTAAACTTTACCTACCCGTTCGTCAACAACGTTTTACGGCCATGCCCCGCAAACCATTTTGTTTTCAATAATTTAAAATTCTGATGATTGACATGGACGGGTGAGTATCGTATAAGCAAAGTCGATGAAATCACCATTAAAAGGCTATCTCCCGGGACTTGTGATTCTGCTCCTCTGCTGCTGGCCTGTCGAAGCGCAGAAGAAGGAATTTCCGCAATATACGGGGCATGTCAACGATTTTGCCGGCGTGATCGATCCGTCCGTCGAGGAACGGATGGAGAACATTCTGAGCAATTTCGAGAAGCTGACCGGGGCGCAGATCGCGGCGGTGACCGTGCAGTCGCTGGACGATCGTCCGATTGAGGATTACGCCAACGAGCTCTACCGTGCGTGGGGGATCGGCGGCAAAAGCGGCGAGAACAAGGACAAGGGCGCCCTGCTGATGATCGCTCTGCAGGACCGGAAGACCCGTCTCGAAGTCGGGTACGGGCTCGAGGGAGACCTGCCGGACGGGTTGGCAGGTGAGATCATCCGGCGGATGCGCAATTACCTGCAAAAGGGAGACTACTCGCAGGGAATGTATGTCGGCACACGAACCCTGGTCGACACTCTGGCACAGAAATGGAACGTCTCGGTCGCGGGGATCGAGGATCGCCAGTTCGCATACGGCGGGCGGCGCCAGTCCGGGTCGACCACCTCTTCGGTCAGGCTCATAATCATGCTGATCATCTTCCTGATCATCATAGCGATTATTTCCAGAGCGAACCGCCGAGGCGGCGGCGGCGGAGGGGGCGGTCGGAGAGGTGACGACCTCTGGTGGACATACCCGATCATCTTCAACCGCGGCGGAGGATCCTTCGGCGGAGGCTCCTGGGGCAGCTCGGGCGGCTCATGGGGCGGTGGCGGAGGCAGCGACTGGGGAGGCTTCGACGGCGGCAGCAGCGGCGGCGGCGGCGCCAGCGACAGCTGGTAACCCAGTAGAAAGTAGAAAGTAGAAAGTAGAAAGTAAAAAGCAAAAAGTAGAAAGGTATGAGCAGTCGGTCTCATAATCTGAAGCTCGGGTAATCATATGCTTGATGAAGATTTCAGGAATCTGGTCAATCAGTTGCAGTCGGTCCACAGGGACAATCTGGTCTCAGTAGTGCTCTACGGATCGGCGATCGAGGCGCCGGGGAACCCGCGAAAGAGCGACTACGAGGTGCTGGTGGTAGCTCACCGGTTTTCGGTGGACGATCTGAGGCGGACGCGGCCGGTGGTGCAGAACTGGGTCGGGTTGGGCTATGCGATGCCGGTGCTCTTCACGACGGACGAGTTGAAGCATGCGCTGGACGTCTATCCGATCGAATTCACGCAGATGAAACGGGCTTACCGCGTCCTCTCGGGAGAGGATCCTCTGGCCGGGGTCGAAATCTCGAACGCGAACCTGCGGTGGGAGACAGAGCACGAGCTGCGCGGCAAGCTGCTCAGGCTGAGATCGCTCTACCTGCCGGCGAGCACATCGACCTCCGATCTGACGAATCTGATGACCGAAAGCATCGTCAGCTTCGTCAAACTGATGCGACCGGTGCTGACCCTGCTCGGCGAACATCCCCCGCTCGGCCGGCTGGCCACGATTCAACGGATCGGAGAGAGGCTTGGAATGGAGACCGGGCCGCTGGTCCGCATACTGCAGTTGCGCTCCGAACCGAGCGAACTGCTCGAACTCGAAGCACAGGATCTATTCACCGGATATCTCGACTGCCTGGATCACATCATCGCGGCCGTCGATAAAATGTAACGAACGATAAAAGGCAATTCAAGGAGGATTTTATGGGAAAAGTCGCACTGGTCATCCTGGGAGTTATCATACTCTTCGCGCTGATCATCGGAGGGGCCGCGCTGAGCAGTTACAACACGCTGGTCACCAAACGGAACGATGTCGACAAGCAGTGGTCTCAGGTCGAGAACCAGATGCAGCGGCGCGCGGATCTGATTCCGAACATCGTCGGAACGGTCAAGGGCATCGCCGGTCAGGAGAAAGAGGTCTTCACGCGGATCGCTGAGGCCCGCTCGCGCCTGCTCTCGGCGACCACACCTGAAGCCAAGATCGATGCCGATAATCAGCTTTCACAGGCCATGCGCGACGGAGGGCTGCTCGGCACCGGCGGACGGTTCCTGATGATCACCGAACAGTATCCGCAGCTCAAATCGAACGAGAACTTCATGCGGCTGCAGGATGAACTGGCGGGGACTGAGAACCGGATGGCGGTCGCCCGGCGCGATTACAACGAATCGGTCACCGATTACAACACCACCAAACAGAAATTCCCGACCGTCCTGATCGCCGGCCTGATGGGCTTCCAGGACAAACCTCTCTTCAAGGCCGACGAGGGCGCGAAGACCGCTCCCAAGGTCGATTTCGGTAATTAAACGGCATGGAGTAATGCATGGAGTATCGCCTTCAGGCGGTACTCCATGCGGTACTGCTTACTATGTAGTCAGGCGGCGGTAGATGCCGGGCAGGCGTTCGGGCAGGCTCATGACGTCGTCGATGATGGTATAGCCGACCTCAC
>CALBSU010000427.1 GCA_937967285.1 uncultured Acidobacteriota bacterium | reverse complement strand
GACGAGCGCAATCACCAGGTCTTCGGCGTCAAGGTCCGGATCGATAACCGCGAAGGCATACTGAAGGCTGGGATGGCGGCGGAAGTTAAATTAGTAGAAAGTAGAAAGTAAAAAGTAGAAAGTATTATGCCATCAGTGCGATTTCTTCTTTCTACTTTTTACTTTCTACTTTCTACTGATTTATGTCTGCAATCATCACAAAAGATCTGACGATCAGATACGGGGCGTTCACCGCCGTCGATCATGTCGACCTGTCGGTCGAGGAGGGCGAGATCTTCGGTTTCCTGGGGCCGAACGGATCGGGAAAGACGACGATCATCAAGGCTCTCTGCGGCCTTCTGCGCCCGGCTGAGGGCACCGGGAAGGTGCTCGGGTTCGACTGTGCGACGGAGGCTGCGGAGATCAGGCAGCGCGTCGGCTACATGTCCCAGAATTTCAGCCTCTATGCCGACCTGACGGTCCGCGAGAACATCGATTTTTATGCGGGAGTATACGGACTGAGCGGCGGAAACCTGAAGCGGCGCCGGGAGGAGGCGATCGCGCTGACGCATCTCGAGCCTTATCTGGATCGTCGTTCGGGAAAGCTCTCTGGCGGATGGAAGCAGCGACTGGCGCTGGCCTGTGCCTTCATCCATGAACCCCGGCTGATGTTTCTGGATGAGCCGACGGCCGGAATAGATCCGGTGGCGCGTCGCGACCTGTGGGACCTCCTCTTTCAACTCTCAGGCCAGGGTGTAACCTTCTTCGTCACGACGCATTACATGGATGAGGCGGAACGCTGCGGGCGCGTCGGTTACATCTACCTTTCGAAACTCATCGCCTACGGGACGCCGGACGAGCTGAAGAGCCTGCCCGAGGTATCGCCGGCCGGGACCAGGCGGATCGAGATCATCACCACGCAGACATCGAACGCATTTCTGCTGATGAAGAGCCGGCCGTACGTCCGCAGCGCGACGATCTTCGGCCAGGCGATCCATCTGCTGATGGACGACCGGGCGAATCTCGACGATGTGCGGCGGGACCTCGATGCCGGCGGTTTCCACGAAACGAATCTGAGACCGATCATGCCGTCGCTGGAGGACGTCTTCGTGACGCTGACCAATGCGCTGAAGGAGGAGGCCTGAGATGGAGGATTCCGCAGGCAATCGAACCAGGGTGAACCCGCTGACGGGAATGATTCCGGTGCTCAGGAAGGAGGCCATCCACATCCGGCGGGATCCGATGGCGCTCTTCTTCACGGTGCTGATTCCGGTCCTCCAGATGTTTATGATCGGTTTCGCGATCAACACTAACGTCAGGAACATTCCGACGGCGGTTTACGACGGCGCACGGACGCAGGAGAGCCGGCGACTGCTCGACCGCTTCATCAATACCGACGATTTCGAGATCCGGTCGTACGTCGATTCAGAGTCTAAGCTCAACGACGAGATCATCAGCGGGAGAGCCAAGGTCGGAATCAGAATCCCGCCCGATTACTCGCGGCGGTTGCTGGCCGGAGAGACGGCCAGCATTCTGGTGCTGGTCGATGGTTCGGAATCCTCCGTCGCCGGCGAGGCGCTCAACGTCGCGAACGCCATCGCGCTGCGGGAATCGCTTGAAAGGTCGCTCAGCGTCACGGCCGTGCGTCAGCAACTGCCGGTAGAGGCCCGCCCCAGGGTCCTCTTCAATCCCGATTCACGCTCGGCGAACTTCCTGATTCCGGGCATGCTCGCTGTTCTGATACAGATCATGACCGTTATGCTGACGGCACTGGCGATCGTCAGGGAGCGCGAGCGCGGCACGCTCGAACAGCTCTACATGACGCCCGTGCGCCCGCTCGGACTGATGATCGGCAAGATCATCCCGTATGCGGCAGTAGCCTTCGGAGAGCTGAGCCTCATGCTCATCTTCATGCGCTGGCTGTTTCAGGTTCCGATCAGGGGCAACATCCTGCTCCTCCTCCTTCTGACCGTCCCGTTCATCGTCACTATGCTCGGGCTCGGACTGCTCATCTCCACCAGAGCCCAGTCCCAGCAGGAGGCCATGCAGGCAGCCTTCGGAACCATGATGCCGTCGATCTTCCTCTCGGGCTACATCTTCCCGATCAACACCATGCCGACCGCCTTTCAGGTCATCAGCGGTCTCATCCCGACGACCTACCTGATCGAGATCTTCAGGGCCATCATCCTCCGCGGCGCCGGCTTCAGTTCCCTCTGGAAACAGACCCTGATTCTATCTGTCATGGCCGTTATCCTGATCACCATCAGTTCCGTCAGATTCAACCGGAAGATAGGATGATCCGGAGCCGTCCAGACATTGACCAGATTCGCATATTGCAAATCCTTCACAAATCCTTTCGCCCGATCGGTGCGAAAGTCCGGATACTGAATCTCAATCATCCAATAAAAACCTCGATAGGTTTATTGCAGTGCGATGAACGACTGACAACTCTCATATTCAAATAGCTGCTATTAAAGACTTTACAGAATCACTTATCAATTCTCCCGATAAGAGGCGCGCCGCCTCCCGTCCTGGACAAGTTTTTGCATATCGCAAAACAAACCGGGGCATTTTGCAAACTGCGATACATTTGTGACAGATACACGCACAATCGCCAGGCAATGCTCATTGCATTTAAAGGACTTATCACGAACCATTGTCCAGATAACGTCTGGCACGGTAAATGCATAAGTCAGGGTGTCCAATGATCGCTGTAGAAATAATAGAAAATGAAGGAGGGAGAAGATTCAGTGCTAATCAACCGCGAGATCCCGAAGATGAATCAGGAACGACCCACTTCAACCCTGTCAGGAATCTCACCCGACGTAAAGAGGGGGAGCGTGAGCGTGACAGCCGAACTGAGGCATGTATCGATGCTGGTATATGCGGTCTCGCCGGCAGCGGCGAGAAGGCTGGTCCCGGCCGGGTTTGAACTGGCGGAATCAATAATCGACGGCAGACGGACAGCCTGGCTGTCGGTCGTTTCATTCATCGACAACGGATCGAAGGTTGACGGCAAAGGCATCTTCGAGCAGACAGAATACAGATTACACGTGATCAGGGACGGAAAACCGGCGCAATGGCTGATCGGGACCTCGCTGGGATCGCTCTCGGCGGTCGGAATGAGGAACCTGTGGCCGATGCCGTGGCATCTGGGAGCGATGGAGTTTCAGGTGACCTACGATCCGTCACGGGGCAGGTATTCCCATTATCATCTGCACACGCAGAGCCAGTGGGAGAACGCCTCGTGGGACATCGTCGATACGGGAGAGGCGGTGATGAACCCTGACGGCGGCATGTTCCCGGCTTCGCTCTTCGCGGATATGGTAACGACCTACTTCGAGCGCCGCGACGGATCGACCGGTTCGTATGTGACGCGTAATTCGGGCGCTGCATTCACGAAGGCTGAGCTGCGAAGCGGGCAATCGGAGATGTTGCAGCGGTCGGGTCTCGTTTCGAGGGACTCGATCGGCTTCCCCGCCCTGGCGGTCGTTCAGAGGACGATGAAGTGCCAGAACTATTCGCCCTCGATCATCAATCCTGGCCTGAATGAGGAAGTCAGGATGATGAGATACGCTTATGCATCGTGAATGTTGTAAGTTGAAAGTCAAAAGTGAGAATATTGATACGTCGCAATAATTGATATCGGTTCGGAAGTCCGGCACCGGTCGAGGCACCGGATAAAGAGCGCGGACCCCGTAACCGGGACGTCAGATTGATTCGATCGGACTTTCAACTTACAACATCCCGATGCTGATAATCATACTGCTGGGATCGCTCTTCATAACTCTGGCGCTCGGGTTCTTCGTACTCGTATCGGCTCCGCACCGGGCCGTCAACAGGATGTTCGCGGCTTTCGTCGGAATGATGATCCTGTGGATGGCCAAGGACCTGCTCTTCTGGGGATTCCACGGTCCCGAACATGACGCCACCTGGTGGGCGAGGGTCAGTTTTCTGATCGGCATCGTCCTGCAGATCGTCTTCCTGCTTTTCACAGAGGTATTCCCTGAAAATTCAAGACCGAGGTGGCGCAGGATAATCCTGCTCATGCTGCCGCTGGCGGTTCTGATACCATGGCTCTTCAGCGGAAAGCTGTGGGTACACGTCGGTTATCATCACGATAGATTCAGCATCGAGCTGACGAATTACGCCTACATTTTCGGCTTCTACAACTATGTGGTGCTCTTTCTTGGAATCAGCACCCTGGTCGCAAAGTACAGGAAGAATCGTTACAACCTGTGGGGGAGACAGATTGCGTCGGTGATTGCGGCAGTGGTGGTGACGGGAACGCTGCTGATCGTCAGCAACAACATACTTCCGGCGCTCGGGATCTACACCCTCATGCCAGTCAGTTCGGTATTCATTGTCATTGGCGCGCTGATATACGCATACGCCATCACCAACCTGCAGCTCTTCTCGCTCGAAACGGCGCTGGATCAGCTGAGGCTCTTCCCGATCGCCTACAAAGTAGCGATCGCGGTGAGCTTTACGGGATTGATTGGGTTCTTTCTGTTTCAGGTGCCGGTCGCGTGGTGGGCGCTGTCGGGAGACGAGCTGGCGTGGAAGAAGTTTCTGGTCTTCAGCATGATCGCCGGGTCGATCCCGTCGATGATCCTGGTGCTGATCATCATCCGGATTCTGTCACGTCCGTTGAGGGAGCTGACGGAGGTGGCGCTGGATGTGACGCGCGGGAATTACGGGGCGGAGACCGATCTGAAGTCGAACGACGAGCTGGGAGTTCTGGCGACGAGCTTCAATGTCATGAGTCGCCGGATGGCGGACGACATAGCGCGGCTCAAGGATATGAACCAGATGATGATCCGGACCGAGAAGCTGGCGACGGCCGGTTCCCTGGCGACGAGCGTGGCGCACGAGGTCAACAACCCGCTGGCGTCGATTTCGTCGCTGGTGCAGGGACTGCTCTCGAAGGAGTCGGAGGAGTCGAACCGTAAAACGCTGCGGCTGATTCTGACTCAGATCACAAGGATCTCCGGAGTGCTTCGAGACCTGATGGATTTCGCCCGCCCGAAGGCTCATGAACCGCGGCCCGCGGACATCAATCAGGTGATGCTCAAGAGCATCGAACTGGCGAGGTACGACAAGCGTTTCAAACAGATGGAAGTCACGACGGATCTGGCGGCGGAGATGCCGCAGATCCCGCTCGACACGGACCGGATGCAGCAGGTCTTCTTCAACCTGCTTCTGAATGCGAGAGATGCGATCGCCGAGACGGGGATTGAAGGACGGATCGATCTCAGTTCGCGGCTGGAGGACGGGTCGATAATAGTCGAGGTCGCCGACAACGGAGGCGGAATACCGCCGCAGATCCTGGAATCGATCTTCGATCCGTTCTTCACCACCAAGACGAAGGGAAACGGCACCGGACTTGGTCTGGCGGTCTGTCAGAGCATAGTCACCGCGCACGGCGGTCGCATCCGCGCCGAAAACCGGACCGACACTGCGGGATCGATCTTCAGAATTTCATTGCCCGCGGGGCGGACAAGGATCGAAAGTCAGATATGAACTCACAAGCGTCGATTCTGATAGTCGAGGACGAGGACCTGATGCGCGGCATCCTGGCCGACATTATGTCCGAGGCCGGATTCCGCGTCATCGAGGCAACGAGCGCCGAACAGGCGCTGGATCTTTTCGCCGGCGAATCCCCGGCATTGACCATCAGCGACATCGAATTGGGCGCAATGGACGGGATCGATCTGCTCGACCGGATCAAGCAGATCGACAACGATGCTCTGGTAATAATGATCACCGCATATTCGTCGGTCGAGACCGCGATCGCCGCGCTTCGCAAGGGCGCTTACGACTACATCACCAAGCCGTTCATCAACGAGGACATCCTTCAGACGGTCCGCAACGCGCTGAGACAGCGCGACCTCTTCAGCGAAAACCGCTACCTGCGGCGCGAACTCAAGCAGCGATATAATTTCGAGAGCATCATCGGCCGCTCGGACGCTTTGATGAATATCTTCAAGATGATCGAGAAGATATCGGCCATCAACAGCAGCGTGCTGATACAGGGCGAGTCAGGGACCGGCAAGGAGCTGATCGCCAAGGCCATCCACTACAATTCGCCGCGCGCCGACGGAGCATTCGTCGCCATCAACTGCGCCGCGCTGCCCGAGAATCTGCTCGAGTCGGAGCTCTTCGGCTATGTCAAGGGAGCGTTCACGGGGGCTCACGCCACCAAGCTCGGGCTCTTCAAGACGGCCGACGGAGGAACGCTCTTCCTAGATGAGGTGAGCGAGATGCCTCCATCCCTCCAGGTCAAGCTGCTGCGGGCGCTGCAGGAGCGCGAGTTCATTCCGCTCGGATCGTCCAAGCCCGTCACATTCGACGCGCGGATCATCGCGGCGACCAACCGGAATCTCGAAGAGGAGATCGCAGAGAACCGTTTTCGCGAGGATCTCTACTACCGGCTGAGCGTCTTCAGCCTGACTCTGCCGCCGCTGCGCGAGCGACGCGAGGACATCCCGCTGCTGGTCCG